>CAJNCE010000026.1:0-10866 GCA_905221185.1 bacterium
GTCTTGTCAGCAAAAGACTTGAATCCCTGAATTTCGATTTCCTTTAAATACATGAATCCAGCCCTTTCTCAACGGCATTTTTGGCAGCTTCCTGCTCTGCTAATTTCTTAGAGCGACCTTGACCTTGACCAATACTCTTGCCTTCAACAAGAACTTCTACATCAAAGACCTTATCGTGAGCAGGACCCGTTTCAGAAATCACCTGATAACGAATAGCCACATCTCCATTAACCTGAAGTAACTCTTGGAGATGGGTTTTGTAGTCTGTAATCATCTC
Source organism: bacterium (assembly GCA_905221185.1). Lineage (GTDB taxonomy): Bacteria > Bacillota > Bacilli > Lactobacillales > Streptococcaceae > Streptococcus. Next base: position 278 of record CAJNCE010000026.1, read on the forward strand.
AAATTCTCCTGCTTCAACCTTAGGAATCATAACTTGATAGATAAATTCCTTGACCTTGGCTACACCCTTATCCAAAAGGAGGGCACCTAGAAAGGCTTCAAAGGCATCACCAAGAATGGTGTCACGATTGCGTCCACCAGACTTTTCTTCCCCCTTACCCAGCTTGATAAACTGATCAAACTGGCAATCACGCGCAAACCCAGCCAAACTCTCCTCGCGGACAATCATAGCACGGAGTTTTGATAGGTCACCTTCAGGCTTTTTAGGATATTTTTTATACAGATATTCTGAAATCAATAACTGTAGAACAGCGTCTCCTAAAAATTCCAAGCGTTCATTGTGTGAAATTTTTAAGAGGCGGTGCTCATTAGCATAACTCGTATGAGTAAAGGCAGTCTCCAATAAGTTTTTGTCTGCAAATTCGATTGCAAAACGGCTTTTTAATACAGTTTGTAATTCTTTCATACCAACCTCTTTCTAACTGATAACAGTCTTTTTTATTATATCAAAAAAAGCCCCCTGAGTCACTTTAAAACGGGACTGGAGGAGATTTGGGCATTCTATAGAATATGATTTTCAGTTTTAAAGGCCAATTTAGAGCTGTGTAAAGAAAAAAGCCCTATTAAAGGCTTTTTAAGATGTTTACATCCACCCTGAGGGAATCGAACCCCCATCTCAAGAACCGGAATCTTACGTGATATCCATTACACTAAGGGTGGAAACTTGTTTTATTATAACAGAAATTTGCTCTAATAACAAGTTTTTTTCTGGTCAGATAACCCGCCTTAGTGGGAAGCATCCCCATTCCAGATAGAGTTTTTCACGATTACATAATCAACGTGTTTAAGGTCAGCAACCTGACGTCCACCTGCATAAGAAATAGCACTTTGAAGGTCTTGTTCCATCTCAGTCAAAGTGTCTTGTAAATGACCTTTAGCAGGAAGTAAGATACGTTTTCCTTCGACGTTTTTATAAGCTCCTTTTTGGTATTGGGAAGCTGAACCATAGTATTCTTTGAACTGTTCACCATCCACTTCAATCGTTTTTCCTGGACTTTCGATGTGTCCTGCAAAGAGGGAACCAATCATAACCATGCTAGCACCGAAGCGGATAGACTTGGCAATATCACCGTGAGTACGAATCCCTCCATCAGCGATAATTGGTTTACGTGCAGCCTTGGCACACCAGCGTAGAGCAGCCAACTGCCAACCACCTGTACCAAAACCAGTCTTGACCTTGGTGATACAAACCTTACCAGGACCAATTCCGACCTTAGTAGCATCCGCACCCGCATTTTCCAACTCGCGAACTGCTTCTGGTGTTCCCACATTCCCAGCAATAACAAAAGTATCTGGCAATTCTTTCTTGATGTGTTGAATCATAGAAATCACGCTATCTGCATGACCATGGGCAATATCAATCGTGATATATTCGGGAGCATCAGCCTTGAGCTGGCTAACAAAATCATACTCATAGTCCTTAACACCGACAGAGATAGAAGCAATGAGCCCTTGATCGTGCATGCGTTTGATAAAAGGAATGCGTCCTGCCTCATCAAAACGGTGCATAATGTAGAAGTAGCCCCCTTTAGCTAGTTGCTCTGCTACATTTTCATCCAAAATCGTCTGCATATTAGCTGGCACAACAGGTAGTTTAAAGGTGTGATTTCCTAAAGTGACACTTGTATCCGCTTCTGCACGACTTTTAATGACACATTTATTTGGAATCAATTGAATATCTTCGTAATCAAAAATTGGAAATTCATTTAACATATCGATGTCTCGTTTCTTTTGTAATGACCTACCTATGCTCTCGCATCACTACGCCTTTTCCGACGTTTCCTTAATTCATTATAAACTAAAGTACAGTTTTTGTCAAATAATTTTATAAATTAAAATATATTGTTCGGATTTTATTGTATAAAAAACAAAAGAAAGAGGAGAGATTATTTTCTCTCCACTCCTTCTCTATCCTAATAATACTCACCCTGACGGTAGTCCCATGAGTTAAAGGTATCTGACAGGTGCATCATGATTTTATCAATGTCCAGTCCTTTACGAATCACAACTGGGGCTGGTGAAGTTGAACGTGCTCCGCCTTGTTCTGGAATGAGTTTACCATCTTTATCAACCATAGACACCATCACACCTTGTTCGTAGCGTGTTTCAATCGTTTTGTCAGGTTGGATGGATGCCACGTAGTCGTCTGCCTCGATGACAAGGTCCACTGCTCCTTCGATACGTTCTCCAATACCTTCTACCTTACCGCGGTTTCCTTTTCCAGATGGGTTTGCAGATGAAGCATAAACCATTTTACCTTCTTCCCAAAGTTTGGCAGCTAATTGTTCTCCAGCTTTCCCGAATTTGATAACAAAGCAGCTAGTACCACGCACGTCAGTCATAAGTTCTTCACGGCCATCTCCGTATGCTTTGAGTTTTTCAAATGCTTCTGGTTTCCAAGGAAGGATACAACCAAGAAGAATGTCTTCGTCCCAATGTTTTTGGTAAAAGGCTTCAATTTCTGGGTTGAGTTGTGCTAAAGCGCGAAGTTCATCCATGCTACCACAAAGTACAACACCTGGCTTGTTACGGTTACGTTCTTTGGCTGCGAACTTGCGCTCAAGTCCTGCCTTGTCACTAGTCATGATAATGTAACCGACTTTAGTAGGGCAAACAATACATCCGCCCTCACCTTTTAAAATGTCATAGCCTTCTTGTGAAAGTGTTCCGTTCCATTGAATGTGTTTTGTCATAGTTCTATATTTCCTTTTCTATTTTTTCTAATCCCGCCAGTAGGCTGGTCGTTGTTTTTCATAAGCAGCAATCAAGTCTTCATACTGCAAGGTAATACCGATATCATCCAAACCATTTAAGAGTTTGTGTTTCCATTCGCTATCGATTTCGAAAGTGAATTCTCCAACTGGTGAGATGATTTTTTGTTGTTCTAAGTCCACAGTTACCTGATCAGTTGGTTTCAAGTGGGCTAGTTTCTCTCTAACCTCTCTGGGCTGAACAATTGGCAACATGCCATTATTGAGTTCATTATTGTAATGAATGTCACCGAAAGATCCTGCAATCACGACCTTAAAACCATAGTCCGCTAGAGCCCAAGCTGCGTGTTCCCTCGAAGACCCTGCCCCAAAGTTATCCCCTGAGATAAGGATACTGGCTTTACGATATTCAGGTCGGTTAAAGACAAAGTCTGGATCCTCAGTGTAGTTATCATCCAAATAACGCCACGCATACATAAGGTACTTACCAAAGCCTTTCTTATCAATTAACTTGAGAAACTGCTTGGGTAGGATTTGGTCGGTGTCGATATTATCATTCATGAGAGGAACGGTCGTTCCCGTATAAACTGTAAATTTCTCCATATCCTCTCCTTACTGGGCCTCTGGCATTTGCCGAACATCTACAAAGCGCCCTGCGATAGCTGCAGCTGCTGCCATGGCTGGACTGCAGAGATGGGTCTTAGCTCCAAATCCCTGCCTGTCTTCAAAGTTTCGATTGCTGGTTGAGGCGCAGTGGACACCATCAGGAACCTTGTCCGGATTCATCCCTAGGCACATTGAGCAACCTGGATCTCTCCACTCAAAGCCAGCATCTAGGAAAACTTTATCCAATCCCAATTTCTCCGCAGCTCGTTTAACAGGGCGAGAGCCTGGAACCACGATAGCCGTTAAGTTAGGAGCTATTTTCTTCCCTTTGACAAATCGAGCAGCCAGTTGCAAATCGCTGAGACGAGCATTGGTACATGAGCCAATAAAGATATAGCCTAGTTCAATATCCGCTGGCTTTTGACCAGGCTCCAAGTCCATGTAATTGTAGGCTCTCTCATCATTCATATCCTTAATTTCTGGGAATCTACTGTCAAAGTCAACCCCCATAGCGGGATTGGTTCCCCAGGTTACCATAGGAGCTAAGTCTGAGACATCCATCTTGATAACCTTATCATAAACGGCATCCTCATCACTGACAATTGTTTTCCAATCAGCCACAGCCTCTTCGAAATTCTCTGGAACACATTCCCGTCCCTTGAGATAATCATAGGTAGTCTGATCTGGATTCATGATTCCCATCTTAGAGCCAAACTCGATGGACATATTGCAGATGGTCATTCGCTCTTCCATGCTCAGTGCATCAATCGCTTGCCCACGATATTCCACCACATAGCCAACACCACAGGCAACACCATACTTGGCAATCAAGGCGAGAATATAATCCTTAGAATAAACTCCTTTTTGAGGAACACCAGTGAATTCCACCAGCATTTTCTTGGGTTTGACCTGCCAGAGTGTTTGGGTAGCAAAGACATGCTCCACCTCACTGGTTCCAATTCCAAAGGCAATCGCTCCGAAAGCCCCGTGCGTTGCGGTATGGCTGTCTCCACAGACGATGAATTTTCCTGGTTGGGTTCGTCCTGTTTCTGGTCCAACCATGTGAACAATCCCCTGCTTTTCAGAACCGTGGGCCGCATGTTCGATCCCAAACTCCTCAACATTTTCAGCAAGCTTATCAATTTGCGCTTTAGAAATCACATCTCGAATATCGTAGATATTGACGGTCGGAACATTATGATCGAAAGTTCCAAATGTCAAGTCTGGTCGTCTTAATCTGCGACCTGCGTCTCGTAATCCTTGAAAAGCCTGAGGACTGGTCACTTCGTGGATATAGTGCTGGTCCACATACATGAGTTGGGGTTGCCCCTCTTCTCCTGTGATGACATGACGGTCCCATAATTTATCAAAAATCGATTTTCCTGCCATCCATTACCTCCAAATAAAATATAAGGCTACTAGTGTGGTCACCATCCCGAAAAACCAAACCGTCTTAAAGTACCATTTTCGAGTCTTGTGATGAAAAGTAATTCCTGCTAACCAAGCTCCAAAACCACCACAAGTAAAGGCTAAAATAAGTAAGATTTTCTCTGGGATGCGCCAAGCTCTTCTCCTTGCCTTAGATTTGTCAATGCCATAAATCAAGAAAACCATGACATTCCAAATCAAAAGGACTAGAGTAATTTTTTCATCTAACGTCATAACCTTGCAATGATAGCTTCCGTCATTTCCTTGGTCGAAGCCTGTCCACCTATATCTCTTGTTAATATGCCAGCCGCTAAACTTGCCTCAACAGCACGCTCTATACGCTCTGCATCCTCATAACGACCAAAGCTATCTCTCAACATCATGGCAACTGATAAAATCATGGAAATAGGATTGGCAATTCCTTGACCTGCAATATCGGGTGCCGAACCGTGAATGGGCTCATAGAGACTTGGACCCTTTTCAGAATGACTGGCTGATGGCATGACTCCAAGTGTGCCAGATAGAACGCTTGATTCATCAGATAAGATATCTCCGAAAAGATTCTCCGTCACGATAACATCAAACTTGGCAGGATTGGTAATCATAAGCATGGCAGCTGAGTCCACCAGCTGGTGCTCCAAGGTTACATCTGGGAAATCCTGCGCGACTTCCTCAGCTACTTTCCTCCAGAGTTTTGAGGTCGCTAGAACATTTTGCTTATCGATACTAGTAACGATTTTTCTGCGACTTCTTGCGATTTCAAAGGCCTTACGAATAATCCGCTCCACTTCCTCATAGCTATAGTCGTTGATATCACGCGCTTTTCGCTCTTCAAGGATATGGTCCCCAAAGTAGATACCACCTGTCAACTCACGCACCACGACAAAGTCTACACCAGCAATTCGTTCTGGTTTGAGTGGTGACAAATGTTTGAGACTATCAAAGATTTTTACAGGCCGAATATTAGCGTAAAGATTGAGTTCCTTACGGAGAGCCAGCAGGCCTTGTTCAGGGCGAACCGCTGCTCCATCATACTGAGGACTACCGATAGCTGCTAGGATAATGGCATCTGCTTCTCTACATGCCTTGAGGGTTTCATCAGGTAAGGGATGCCCCGCTGCATCAATACCTGCACCTCCGAAGGGTCTTCTATCAATCTCATAGTCAAAACCTGTTTTTTCAGCTAGAGCCTCCAGAACTTCTAAACCAGCCTCCATGATTTCTGGGCCAATTCCGTCCCCTGCTAGAGCTACTATTTTCTTTGTCATAGCCTTCTCCTTTACACACTAGGCATATCGCGGTATGAAACACTGCGTCCCATCTCACCTGCATTCTCTTTTTGGACAAAGGTATTAGCGTTTATATAGGCAATAGCCGAAGCCTTCAACACATCGAAATCAAGACCTGCTGCGTTAAAGATGGTTTCTGTATCTCTGTTTTCAACAGTGACCAAGACTCGAGCCTGGGCATCAATTCCATCTGTCACCGCATCAATGGTATAGGATACCAAGCGGACAGATTGGTTAAAGAACTTATCGATAGCATTAAAGATTGCTTCAACGGAACCTTGCCCTGTCGCATTAAATTCGACTTGCTCACCATCCATATTAGCCAGGCTAACAAGTGCTTCAATGTCATTGTCTGCATGAGTTTGAAGTTGTAAATCATCAAAGTGGAAGCCTTCTGGATTTTCAACCATGGTTCCAGCTACCAGAGCTCGAATATCTGCATCTGTGATTTCTTGTTTCTTATCGGCCAGAGCCTTGAACTTAGCAAAGAGTGGCTTGATATCCTCTTCTGTAAAATCTAGGGCTAGCTCTCTCAGTTTTTCAACAAAGGCATGGCGACCAGACAATTTTCCAAGCGGAAGACTATTGCTCTTAACACCAACCAATTCAGGTGTGATGATCTCATAAGTGAGAGGATTTTTAAGGACTCCGTCTTGGTGAATACCAGATTCGTGAGAAAAGGCATTGCCACCAACCACAGCCTTGTTTTTAGGAACTGGAATACCAGAGAATCGAGAAACCATTTCTGACGTATTTATTGTTTCATTTAGGACAATACTGGTTTCTGCTTGATAGTAATCTTGGCGAATATTGAGGGCCACTGCAATTTCTTCCAAAGCAGCATTTCCAGCTCGCTCCCCAATACCATTGATAGTTCCTTCAACACGTCCTGCACCATTCTTGACAGCAGCAAGGCTATTTGCCACTGCCATTCCAAGATCATCGTGACAGTGAGGCGAATAGATAATCTGACGATCTGTCTTAACATTCTCAATCAAGTATTTGAAGATAGCTCCGTACTCTTCTGGCGTGGTAAATCCTACTGTGTCAGGGATATTGATATAAGACGCCCCCGCATCAACCGCTGTTTGAACAACTTGCAAGAGGAAATCCAACTCTGTTCTAGTTGCATCTTCAGGAGAGAATTCGACCACTTCAAACTTAGAACGAGCATAGGAAACATGCTCCTTAATAGCGACCAAAATTTCTTCCTTGCTCTTATTAAGCTTATACTTGCGATGAATCGGACTGGTAGCAATAAAAACGTGAACTTGTGGATACTTGGCGTCCTTGAGGGCCTCGTAGCAAGCATCAATATCAGATTTAACAGAGCGAGCCAAACCAGTCACCGCTGTTTTCTGCAAGACCTTAGCAATCTCCTGCACTGCCGTAAATGAGTCTGGGCTAGCCGCTGGAAAACCAGCTTCAATGGCCGAAATGCCCCATTTCTCCAGCTGCCTTGCTATGGCAATTTTTTCCTTGATTGAAAAGTTAACACCTGGTGTCTGCTCTCCATCCCGAAGGCTGGTATCTAGAAATTCAACTGTTCTCATAAGATTTCCCCTTTTCCAAATGTGGTTTTTAAAAAAACATCTCGCTTAGAAGTCCAAGCGAGATGTTGATTCACTCCCGCTTGGTAAGCCAAACAGGACTAATGCTTTTTGCACTAGCCCGAGTACCTCAACAACAAAGCAAATTGATTAAACTTAGCTGTTTTCATGTTTGACTTTCTCCTTCGTTTGATATCTTGTTTAGTATTTTAGCATAGCTAAAAACACTTGTCAAGAAAAAATCCAATATTTTCTGAAAATTTCTTCAGTATAGAATATTTAGCTAATTGAAAGTTCTTGAAAATCCTTAAAATATTTCATTTTTTAGAGGTTAAGCTCCAACTTTTCTCTATCAATTCTAGCACCTCTTCATCTGAAAACGTATCATCAAAAGCCACACTAATCCAGTAGCGTTTGTTCATATGAAAAGCTGGATAAATACCCTTTTGTGAAAGCAAGTCTGCTACTTGATCGTGTTTGAGGTTAACTGCTTCTACTAGTCCTTCTCTGCCCTTTTCCAATTTATCCCAAGAGATTTTCATCAAAACAGCATACCACTTTTGATTGTCTTCATGGCGCAACACTCCTGTATCAGGCGATTTTTCCCACAGAAACTCCAACTGATTACCATACTTTTCCTGAACTTGAGTCATGATTCGTTTAGTCTGAGGGAAGATGAAATCCTGAACATCAAAACAAGTCTTTCGTATCTGGTAAAGAATATCCAAACAAGCCTCACGGACACTTCCTACAAAACTTCCTCTCATACTTTCCATATGGACTTGAGGATATAGGTCGCCCGTTTCCTGGTCAAAGACCTGAAAACTCAGATTATCATCAGTGATGGACACAACCATGACAAAATCACCCTGCAAAATCTGGCAACTATAAGTCCAAACTCCACTACTTTCTAAAAAACCATAGGCACGAGCCTTTTCATGATTAAACTGATAGGATTTAAAAATTTCAAACATAAGTGAAAACTGCTACCCAAAGCTAGCAGTTCCTTTCTATTTTTTAAAAGACAACCTTGGTTCCATGCAATTGTGTCACATCCAGCTGGTCGATAAAGGTTTGACGGTTGTCCAAGTCAATCCCCCCACCTGGTAGAATTTCAATCTTACCTTTAGCGTGCTCCAAAATTCTGTGATAGTGAGCAAAACGTTTCTCTAGCGAATCCCCAGATACACCAGCACGAGTTAAGATACGAGTGACACCAGCTTGGCTGAGCCAGTCAATAGCTTCCAACTGGTCTTCGTCACTCAATTCATCAAAGGCCATGTGGAAGACAATTTCCATTCCTTTTGATGCAGCAATTAACTTTTCAAGATTAGCCTTATCCAACTTTTTATCAGCAGTTAAAGCCCCAAATACAACCCCTTGACTTCCAGCCTGAGCAGTCAAACGAATATCTTCCAGCATGATAGCAATTTCTAGTTCATTATAGACAAAATCGCCACCACGAGGACGAATCATGGTCATAATGGTCGTATCGTAGTTGGTTGCCAATTCAACTGCTGCCTTGGTCACTCCATAGCTGGGAGTTGTCCCACCAACTGCTAAATTGTCACAAAGCTCGATTCGACGAGCTCCAGCCTCCATCGCTTTTTCAAGTAAGGTCACATTTTCAGCACAAAATTCGTAAATCATTTGATTCTCCTTGAAGATTACTTTAAATTTATTATATCATATTGTTGTGAATATGCTTTCAATTTTATCAAGGGAAATAGTTACAAATTTTACTTATTCTTTGTCTGGAATGACCTTAAAGAGATAGTAGGTGATAAAGATGGTCAAAGCTCCTAGACCGATTTTGACTGGTAAAAGAGGTGCAAAATAAATGGAAATTCCCATCAAGATGTAGATGGATACGATGATTTTTTTCTTTCGTTCACGCGCAATGGACTTGGTTTCCCGAAAATCAGCTACATATGCTTGATAGAGCTTGGTATGATAAAGCCAATCTTCGAAGCGCTTGGAACTTCTGGAGAAACAAGCAATAGACAACAAAAGGAAAGGCGTTGTCGGTAATAAGGGTAAAACAACCCCAACAATAGCCAATGCTAGTGATAAAAAACCAATAATAAGATAAATAATACGCATAACTACTCCTAATTAAAATAATCTTCTTCTAGTTTCGCATACAATGATGAATTTTGTCAAGCTCCAACCAAAAAGAGCCTGAAATTCACTTTCAGGACTCTCCACTTATTTAATCTTTTCTTCCTCGTAGTCGCCATTACTACAAACAACCTGCTTGCCACCACCACGGACTTTTTTCTCCATGAGGAAGTTGCCACATTTTGGACAGTCACGACCAACAGGCTTATCCCAAGAAGTAAATTCACAGTCTGGATAGCGATTGCAACCATAGAAGAGGCGGTTACGCTTGGTTTTACGCTCAATGATTTGACCTTGATGACAGCTTGGACACTCAACACCAATCTCTTTCACGATTGCTTGGGTATGGCGGCAATCTGGGAAATTGCTACAAGCGTAAAACTTACCAAAACGACCAAGTTTAATGACCATTGGACTGCCACATACTTCACAGTCAAATCCAGCTGGTTCATCCTTGATTTGGATTTTCTCCATTTCTTTTTCAGCCTTGGCTACTTCTTTAGAGAATGGTTTGTAAAAGGCGTCTATAACACGTTGCCACTGCTCTTTTCCGACTTCGACATCATCCAGTTTGCCTTCCATTTCGGCTGTGAAGGTTACGTTTACGATATCTGGGAAATATTCAACGATAAGCTTGTTGACAATTTCACCCAACTCTGTTGGTTCAAAGCGTTTGGCTGCAAGGCGAACATAATAACGTTTCTGAATGGTTTCAATGGTTGGAGCGTAGGTTGACGGACGTCCAACCCCATTTTCCTCCAAGGTCTTGATCAGTGTTGCTTCAGAATAGCGAGCAGGTGGTTGAGTAAAATGTTGCTCTGGTTT
>CAJNCE010000027.1:0-10228 GCA_905221185.1 bacterium
TCCCAGTTCATACTTTGTGCCCAAGGGCATACTGTATGATTTTATCAAAAAAAGCTGGAACTGTCACGAACTATGGTGTATAATGAGAGAATGAAATACCCAAAAATTGATTTAAAAACCATTCGTCTGCAGGCCAGACAATTTCAAGCTGAAAATCCCCGCCTCTTTCTCGTCTATCTCTTACCTAGCATGCTGATCATCTTGTCTGGCTTCCTTAATCCCTTAGAGCGCATCAACGAGTCTATTTTAGAGCAATCCCTTTTAAGCGTTCTTGGTCATGTATTCCAAGCCTACCTTTTTCCTCTATTAGTCTCCTTTATCGGAACAATACTTCTAACCAGTTCAGTTTATACAACTCTGAAACTCATAAAGAATCCTGATACAGAACTATCCATCAAAAATAGTCTCGTACTCTTTGGCGAAGAGCACTTTTCACAAACCTTTTTGACTCTCCTTCTCAAACGTTTCTATCTCTTCTTATGGAGCATTCCTAGCTTGCTTGGGATTTACTTCCTCTTTTACAGTAACTTTCTAGCAAAGAAATTCGTTGTCCTTCATCCTGAGTTTCCTAATCTGGATCTCACGTCAGTTGAAACGGAAAGTTTCCTCATGATCTTTGGTCTTTACTTGCTAGCAAGTATCCTCTTGATGATTATAGGAAACAGTCTCTATATTCCACAATACTATGCCTATTCTCAGGTAGAATTTATCCTCTGTGACACTCTAGACTTGGGACAAGCCAAACCAGGACAAATCCTTAAAACCAGCCGTTTCCTGATGAAAGGTTACAAGTTTCAGCGCTTTGTCCTAGACTTACAACTCCTTCCTTGGTACCTCCTCAATTGGATTACCTTTGGAATTGCTAGTTTTTCACTCCTCCCCTACATTCAAATCAATAAAATAATTTTTTACCGAACAGTACTAGCTCGAAAACGTCCAAAAGCTTGAAGGTTTTCCCTCAAGCTTTTTTCTATCAATGAGTTTCTCCGCCTACCAACTTGAGATCCTGATCCCCATATTCGATAATAGCGCGGATTGCCGCTTCTATCCCTCGCCTAATGTCCACTAAACTCATAGCTGGAGTAGTCGGCCTATGCGCCACCTGTTCCATCATATAAGGAATATGCATAAAACCTGCCTTAACATGTGGAAATTTCTTTTCGACCAAATAGAGGGCCTGATACATCAAATGATTGCAGACAAAAGTCCCTGCTGTATTGGAAACAGAGGCCGGCAAGCCCTCTTTTTTTATAGCTTGAACCATTGCTTTAATCGGTAGACTACTAAAGTAGGCCGAGGTCCCATCTGGGCGAATAGGAAGGTCAATCGGTTGATTTCCTTCATTATCAGGAATCCGTGCATCATCTTGATTAATAGCCACTCGCTCAGGTGTCAAGCTGGTTCTTCCACCTGCTTGGCCAATACAAAGGACAAAGTCAGGTTGATAACGGTTCATTTCTTCTTCCAATACTTGGGACGATTTATGAAAGACTGTCGGCACTTCTAGCCAACGGACCTCAGCACCATGGATTTCATCTGGTAAACCTTTAACAGCCTCCAAGGCTGGATTGACCTTTTCCCCTCCAAATGGCTCAAAACCTGTTACTAATACTTTCATTTCCAACTCCTTATAACCAATTCAATGAGACTCTTTTCTTAAAAACAAGTATAACATATTTCCCTTATTCTGGAGTGAAAAGGACTAGCGAGGCTAGGATTGGTCTCTGATACTCAATGAAAATCAAAGATCAAACTAGGAAACTAGCCGCAGGTTGCTCAAAGCACTGCTTTGAGGTTGTAGATAATACTGACGAAGTCAGTAACCATACCTACGGCAAGGCGACGCTGACGTGGTTTGAAGAGATTTTCGAAGAGTATGAGCTTATTTAAAGAGTAAAATACTAATCAAGGTCAAAATAGCTGGTCCACCTTGCTTCAAAATAATTTTCTTATCTGCTGTTAGAGAACCATAAGCCGCAGCCTCAATCACAAATAAGATAAAAATAGTCACAATTTCTAAATTCTGTGAGAAATAAATCCCATACAAGAGAAAGACTCCTAGCAGAGCGTTATAAATCCCTTGATTTTTGAACAGTGAACTTACCGACGGACGATCCAGTTCTTCCTTTTCCATGTTAAAGACACGACTGGTTGCATCTGATTGCGTAGCAATACTTTCCAAATAAAAAATGTAAAAATGCTCCAAAGCAACGATTGTTGCTAAAATGATTGTAATAATTGACATCTATTTCTCCTTAAATTTCTATATTCTCAATACCCAAAACCAATTTATTTAATAAACGGCTGAGTTCTGTTCTTTCAGACTCTGTTAAGATACTTTCCATCACTTCCTTAACCTTGATATGCTTCAGAGGAGGATTCACCACTAACTGCTCCTTGGCATACTTCGTAGCCTCCACCAACACTTCTCGCTGGTTTTCAGGATTACGATGACGCTCCACCAAACCTTCCTTTTCCAGAATTTTGAAATGTCGGGTCAAAGCAGCCTGATCAATCTTCAAACGCTCCTGAACTCCCATTTGATTACAGGGAGAATTCTCCAGCAAAAATAATAAAATCTGATACCGTGTCAAACTAATCCCAAGTCTTTTTTCAAACAATTGCGTACTCGCTTGCTCAGACAAGCGGAGTTGATACAGTAAATCTTGAATCTCTAGCATTTCTTCCTCTTTTTATTGATCTATCAATAGTTGATAAATCAATTTTATTATAAAGTAAAATAGATTGCAAGAATCATGCTTGGATTATTACAAGATGGAAACTTCCCATTTTCCATTCATATTGACAAACAAAAAAACGAACGAGACTCGCTTCCTATCACGAAAGCTAGTTCTCATTCGTCAAAATGATATTACCAAGTCTGGTTTATCCATTCATTGAAACGTGAACGTGATCATAGTGGTTTTCTGTCACGCTACCACGGTCTGGCATTGGATTCCAAGTATTAGCTGGTCCATATTTACTATCGAATGGAGCATAGAAACGTTGTTTCCAGATAATATAACTGATACCACGGCTAGCCATGTTTTGAATAGCATATTCCGCAATCTTATCCCCTAGTTCTGAACTTTCTGGTACCATAAAATCGATAGCCAAACCTTTTCCGTGATCTCCACTGTCTCCTGGACGGTAACCGCTAAAGGATGTGATGCCAAACAAGTTGGCAATTTCTTCTTTAAAGGCAGCCGTTTGTGGTTGAAGGCCTGCATTTTCAGATTTCGCTACTGCCAGTCCAGCATAATCAGGCGCAGCTGGAGCCGCGTAAGTTGTTGAAACTGGTTTTGTCTCTTCTGGTTGATAAGTAGAAACTGCTGGTGTAGTTTCACTTACTGATGCTTCTTTTGCTTCTTCTGAACTTGTTGTAGTTGTTTCCACTGTTGACTCAGCTTGAGGGCTGACTTGTGTTTTCTCTTTCTCAGCTGGAGTCATTGACTGAGGAGCTGCTTCTTCAACTGGACTGGTTGTTTCGACTGTTTGCTCCGCTGACGTAGAAGAGTCTGTAGATGGTGCCACTTCTTCTGCAGCAGTCACTGTCTCTGTAACTTCTGAATTTGATGCTACTTCTTTTGTGCTTGGAGCTTCTACCGCTTTTGGAACTTCTGCAATCGGTTGAGAAAGATCTGCAACCTGAACAGTTTGATCATCAACGGTCACTTGATTAGTTGTCAAATCCGCTGTCGCAGTTGTCACTTCTTCACTAGAGTCTGCTTGAGGAGTTTGGATTTCAACTTCTGTTACTTCTTCTGATTCATTGACAGTTGTTGTCAAAACAGTTTCTGGGAAAATCAAGTCCATATTCGTGATTTTATTCAAATTCGCAAGAACTGTGACATCTACACCAAAGGCTTCTGCAATGGTGCTCAAAGTATCACCATACTGAACTATATAACTTGTTTTGTTGTCCGTTTTAGTCAAATCGTTTTGGATTTGCTCAACACTACGTGCAGTCCAAAGAACTTCTTCTGCTTGAGTTGCCAATACTGGGGCAAATGACAAGGCCACTGTTGATACTAATAACATTTTTTTCTTCATTCTTTCAACTTCCTTTCAAATGAGTACCTGTCTATCATAACACAAAAAGAGCTGAAAAAAAGCCCTCTCGGGCCTATTTAACAGAACTGTCTATTCCTTGTAACAAACTCGGTTACTTGAAATAGTTTGTTAGGTCTCTGTCACAAAACTGACACAATCTTTTTATCGCTCAGCCTCAAAAATATGAGGAATATCTGCTAACCCTTGAATCCTGTGATTCCCTTCATAAGACGACTCTAAAAAGTTGATACTTTGAATCCCACTATTCTGGGCAAATTCCACATCCAGAGTCCGGTCCCCTATATAATAGGTGTTATCAGGATTCAGCTGATACTTGTCTAGCAAATATATAGCCGCTTCTGGACTTGGTTTCCGCGCAAAGCCACTCTGACTGGTTAAAATCGCTGTAAAATAAGATTCCAACCCCAAGTCTCTTAGAATGGCAAAAGCATTGTCTCCCTTATGAGTGTAAACAAAGTTCCGAATCCCTACTTGGTCTGCCCAAGCCAACACCTCACGCGCACCTGGCATTAAGACTACCTGGGCATTCTTTTCAGCCAAACTCTGGGCACGCACCTCATTCAGCTCTTCCACACCTAGTTTTCGCTCTTCTGCCACCTGCATAAGCAAATCCTGCACCGAATACTTGAGGATAAACTCTCTCACTTTCTCCTTATCATAAGGAATAGAAAACTGAGCAAAAGTCTCCTCAATCCCTGATAAAATCGCTTCGTAAGAGTCCAATAAAGTCCCGTCTAAATCCCAAATAAAAGCTATTTCTTGCATTTCCTATCCTTTCAAGCTCATATAACGCTGGTAACGGTAGCGTAGAAATAACCAACGAAAACCATTATCCAAAAGAGTTCCGGCCCAAATACCAGGCAAACCCCAACCAAGAACAATCCCCATCAAATAGGCTGTCCCAATGCGGATACACCACATCCCTATGCTTGTCGCATAAAAGGGAAGTCGAGCATTGCCCAAACCCTGCCAAACTGCCGTATAAATAACTGTCCCTGTCGCCATGGGAGTACCAAGTAGTGAAAAAAGTGTCACTAGCACACTAGCCTCCACCGCCAGAGGATCAGTCGTATAGAGATGAGTCAGTGGTATCCCTAAGGCATAGATACTGAAGGTCAAGGGTAGCATGAGAATCAGAGAAAGCCAAAAGGTTTGCTTGCTCAAACTAGCGACTCTTTTCCAATTATCCTCTCCAACTGCTCGAGCTACCAGCATGACCGTTGCCGTAGCAACGCCAAAGGCAGGCATGTAGTTAAACTGGGTCAAGACTTCTCCGACCGCATTTCCAGCCACTGCCTCCGTCCCAAACGAAACGACCAAGGCAATGATCACTACATCTCCAGCCCGCATCATAAGTCGCTCTCCAGCTGCTGGTAAAGCCAAGGTCAACAGTTCCTTATCTAAACCAAAAGTCGGTTTCGTATAAGGCAGTTTTAATTGTGACCACAAAATCACAAGACCAACCAAACGAGACAGAATAGTCCCCCAAGCAACACCCGCTATCCCCATATCCAGTACAAAAATAGCTAGACTGGAAAAGAGAATATTCAAGGCATTTGACAAGAGGCTGACATAAAGAGGCAGACGCGGATTATGCGTTGCACGAATCAAGGCACCTAGACTCGTCATCAAGCCCAAGAGAACAATCGATCCGCCTACCAAAGATAAGTAGAGTCCACCACTCTCGGCCACAGCCTGCTCAGTTCCCAAAAGTCCTATCATCTCTTGTCCAGCGAAGATAGACAAAGCTCCTAAAAGGAAACTTAATAGTAAAGTAATCTTCAACGCCTCAGTCACATGATAGGCTAGCTTAGACTGATTCTTCTGACCCAAACTTTTTGAAATAACACTAGAAATAGCTGCCCCCAGAGCAATGAAAATCGCCTGATAAATAGTGATAATATTACCAGCCACTGAAACACCGGAAATAGCTATCAATCCTAAATGAGCAACCAAATAACTGTCCACCATCCCCATGAGCATCTGCAAAAAGTTTTCGCCCATAGCTGGCAAGGCAATATTAAGAATGTCTTTATTTTTCTTAAACAATCCTTCCTCCTGATGAAAAGAAACTCAGTTGGTTTCCCAACCGAGTTTACTCCCTCTGTCTTAAAGCCCTAGATAAGCCTCAACCGCTGCTTGCATGTTAGCAGCTGCCACGGTTGTCTTATGACGAACTGGAGCTGTTTCAAGCCCATCAACCGCTGGTGGCACTGCCACTCCTGAAATATCATGTAATTGAGCCAAGGCTTCAAAGTCAGTCAAGCCTACTTTCCCTGTCACAGCCGCTACCGCAACCACTGGGAACTTGTATGGACTAGCTGTTGAAGCAATCACCGTCTTGGTAACATCGCCAGTAGACGCTTGGTACTTTTTATAAACTGCCGAAGCAACAGCTGTATGAGGGTCCTCGATATAAGAAACTGACTCATAAACACGCTTGATTTCTGCTGCTGTTTCTTCCTCAGTCGCATACTCTGCTGCAAAGAGGTTCAAAATCTCTGCATCAAAATTAGTCAACTCATATTGACCTTGGCTATTCAAGGCATTCATGAGTTCAGCCGTCTTAACCGCATCATTCCCCAAAAGATGGAAAATCAAACGCTCCAAGTTTGAAGATACCAAGATATCCATAGATGGACTAGTTGTTACTTTAAACTCACGTTTCTTGTCGTAAACACGTGTCTTGAAGAAGTCTGTCAAGACATTGTTGTCATTTGAAGCACAGATTAATTTGCCTACTGGCAGACCAATTTGCTTAGCATAAAAGGCAGCCAAGATATTTCCAAAGTTTCCAGTTGGTACTGTGAAGTTAACCTTTTCACCAGCCACAATCTCACCAGTCTTAACCAATTGAGCATAAGCATAAACATAATAAACAATTTGTGGTACCAAACGACCAATGTTCATAGAGTTAGCTGACGAAAATTGCAACTTGTTTGCCGCTAATTTTTCACGAAGAGCCACATCGTTAAACATTTGCTTCACATTTGTTTGGGCATCATCAAAGTTACCATCAATAGCGATAACATGAGTATTGTCGCCAGTCTGAGTTGTCATTTGCAACTCTTGCACCTTGCTGACACCATCCTTTGGATAAAAGACGATAATCTCAGTTCCAGGCACATCCGCAAACCCTGCCATAGCAGCTTTCCCTGTATCACCAGATGTCGCTGTCAAAATGACGATTTTGTTCTCCAAGCCATGTTTCTTAGCAGCAGTCGTCATAAAGTATGGCAAGATAGACAAGGCCATATCCTTGAAGGCAATCGTTGAACCATGGAAGAGTTCCAAGTTATATTGTCCGTCTAATTTCACCAAAGGCGCTATAGATGGAGTATCAAACTTGCTATCATAGGCATTGTTGATACAGTAGTCCAACTCCTCAGCTGTAAAGTCATCTAAAAAGACTGACAAAACTAACTTAGCAACTTCCTGATAAGAAGCATCTTTCAATTTGTCAAAATCCAAATCTACCTTTGGATAAGTAACTGGTGTAAACAAACCACCATCCGTTGCCAAACCTTGCAAAATTGCTTTGCTGGCAGTTACTGTATTGTTGGCATCACGCGTTGATTGATAAACTAATGTCATTACTCTCTATCCTTTATCTATAGTCTCTTCCATTATATCATGATTTTTCAGAAAATTCTCCCTTTATAAGAGAAATTATAGTCCCAATTCTTCTTTCAAAGGCTGTAAATAAATCATTTCTTGTTTATTTCTCATCTTCAGTCCTTCATCAGCTAGCAAGAGTAAGTCTTTTGAAAAACTGATAATTGTAGTTTCTTCCTGATCTGTAAGCTTTTTCTTAGAGAATTGCCGCCTTAAAGACTTGTAATTTCTCCCAAATGATTTAAAGAAAGGTGCGATTTCTAAGTAAGATTCAAGTTTGTCTAAATTAACTAATAATCCCAAGTGAAAAGCTGCAGAAGCAAAAGTCCTATCTAAAGGTTGAGTACACACACTACGAAACTCAACTGTTCCGCGAGTCGTTAAGTCTTGGTACTGATAACTACGATGAGTTTCAAAATCCTTCTCTTGAGCGTAAATAAGAATCTCATCCCCATTAAGAGCATATGCTTGGATTTCAGAAGTAGCCAAATAGTCCCTAGCCTGAATCGGATAAAAATAATAGGTTTGTCCATCACGTTCCGCAGTAAAAATTGCAGAATGATCTAGATAATCAAAAAAATCATCCTCATCTTTAAAGAGTCTAGCATTGACCCCGACGTTTTCTGGATAGATACCATGCATCGATTCTTCCCAGAAAATATCCCTTGCAATTTTCGTATCCCAATCCGCACCCGAAAACTCAGAGTTTGCAAATAAATAAGCCTTAGCCCCTTCAATTTGGGTAAAAGCATTAATCACTCGTAAGTAGTTAGACTTTGAAACATCCAACTGAACCTGACTACCACAAATAAACGCTCCGTATTCAGGGAATTGATGTAAGTCTGATTTAGTCACATTTCTACTCAAATTCAAATAGTCCATCAGCATGCGATACCGTGGGAAAGCCACTGGACAATTCTCATTTTTATCCCAGTTGGGATGAATTCCACAGCCAACAATAGCATGATTGGATTCACTTAATTTACTCTGAATTACATCCATATAATTATTAAAACGATTCTCGACCTCTTGAATCGTTTCAGCCTTACCAAATGCAAACTCAATCGTTGTATAAGAAACTTCAAATAAAATAGCATCCTGATTTATCGGATCCACTAACTGGATAGGATTACCAAAATCATCTACCTTTTCTACAGTGAAATCCAGAGCAGAAACTAAATAATGAAATAGATCCTTTATAATTTCAACATCTGTAGCAAAGCCCTCCAAATTTACAACAGGATACTCCAACTCAATTCCGACAAACAATTCAGGATTTTCTTTAATATTTTTCAAATACCGATGTTTTAATAAATCGATAGACCGAGACATACTATCCTACTCTTTCTTAATCTAAATAAAATTTGAATAACTATTATTATACCAAAAATAATACAAAAAAGGAACGAAGATTAACTACGTTCCTAGCTCTATACTATACCGGCGGCCGGGGTCGAACCGGCACGTCCTTGCGGACACTGGATTTTGAGTCCAGCGCGTCTGCCAATTCCGCCACGCCGGCAAATAGTAACTGGGGTAGCTGGATTCGAACCAACGCATGAGGGAGTCAAAGTCCCTTGCCTTACCGCTTGGCTATACCCCAATAATATAAAATAGGCGAGTGATGGGGATCGAACCCACGCATGCCAGAGCCACAATCTGGTGTGTTAACCACTTCACCACACCCGCCATAATTCTATTAACACGGGCAGTAGGAATTGAACCCACACTGAAGGTTTTGGAGACCTTAGTTCTACCTTTAAACTATGCCCGTAAAATGGAAGGGGAGGGATTCGAACCCCCGAACCCGAAGGAGCGGATTTACAGTCCGCCGCGTTTAGCCTCTTCGCTACCCTTCCGAAATATATAAATGGCGCGAGACGGAATCGAACCGCCGACACATGGAGCTTCAATCCATTGCTCTACCAACTGAGCTACCGAGCCTTATTGCGGGAGCAGGATTTGAACCTACGACCTTCGGGTTATGAGCCCGACGAGCTACCGAGCTGCTCCATCCCGCGTTAATGAAAAGGAGGATGTGGGATTCGAACCCACGCACGCTTTTACACGCCTGACGGTTTTCAAGACCGTTCCCTTCAGCCGGACTTGGGTAATCCTCCAAAATAGTTTATACGGGAACAAACCCGTGTCCTCTTAGTGAAAAGATAATGTTTCAATTCTCTAGTA
Source organism: bacterium (assembly GCA_905221185.1). Lineage (GTDB taxonomy): Bacteria > Bacillota > Bacilli > Lactobacillales > Streptococcaceae > Streptococcus. Next base: position 9,877 of record CAJNCE010000027.1, read on the forward strand.
ATGGACTAAACACTATGGGCACGAGTGGACTCGAACCACCGACCTCACGCTTATCAGGCGTGCGCTCTAACCACCTGAGCTACGCGCCCAAGTTAAAAACTTGGTACAAAGAACAAAGTTCAAAGCGGGTGACGAGAATCGAACTCGCGACAACAGCTTGGAAGGCTGTAGTTTTACCACTAAACTACACCCGCTTAAATGGGAGTTAACGGGATCGAACCGCTGACCCTCTGCTTGTAAGGCAGATGCTCTCCCAGCTGAGCTAAACTCCCTAGAGCTAAGCGACTTCCATATCTCACAGGGGGCAACCCCCAACTACTTCCGGCGTTCTAGGGCTTAACTTCTGTGTTCG
>CAJNCE010000028.1:0-9866 GCA_905221185.1 bacterium
ACTGGTACATTTGGATCCACCGGTGTATTTGGTGTTGGTGGTTCTGTTACTTCTACCACTTTTTCATGTACTTTCAACGTAAATGTTTGTGTCGGATCTTCTCCATCTGTGTCCTTATCTTTGTCAAATGGATTTTTACCGATTGCTGTTAGTACATCTTGCTTATTATCAACTATATATCCGCGTTTTTCTAAGTCTGCTATCTTAGCTGTTACTGATCCAGTTGGAATTTGATCTCCAGTTTTACCGTTGATGTTTACATAATCATCTGTTAATGGTGTTTCTGTTTTATTTTCTCCTTCACCCTTAACATTAACTACTTTCACCAATGCTTTTTGCGGATCTGCCACGTATGTGATTGGCGTATCCTTACCTGGTTTTTCCGGTATTTCTGGAACCTTGTATCCTTTTTTAGGATTTTTTGGATCTACCGGTTTTAATGGTACTAGCGGATTTGTCTCAGGATCCACTGGTTGTGTTGGATCTGTTGGTATACCCGGTGTGTACCCTGGTTCGTATGGAATTACCGGTAATTCTGGAGTTTTTGGTTTTTCAGGAGTTCCTGGAGTTTCACCGCCTGGAGTCTCATTTCCTCCACCTGGTGTGTTGTTCCCTCCTCCTGGTGTTTCACCACCTGGATTCTCAGGTTGTGGGTTTGGTGTTCCATCCGGATTTTCCGGTGTTTTTGGATAATCTGGATATTTAGGTTTTGTTGCATCGTCTGGATCATTTGGATATGGGATTGGTGTTGGAGTTTTTCCTGGTATCTTCGGTACCCATGATCCTATCTTAGTGTATACAACTTCTTTAGTCATATTCGTTACTTCGCCATTTTCATTTGGCGCTGCTGGTGCATCTGTAACTTCCTTAATATCTGCTACATATCCAGTTAATACTGGAGTTTTCACTGATGAAAAACTTGTAGCTGTATGTGTATCATCTGCAGTTGCTATCCACTTACCATAAGTAACTGTTTTGCTAACTAAGTTATATGTTGCAGTACGTTTGTATAATACTTTGTCTACCTTTGTAGGTTGTGCATCTGCAATTTTTTCCCCGTCTGCAGTTTCTTTTTTAAAGTAATTAATTGTTCTTGTTACTTCTTTTGTAAGATCTGACTCTTTTAGTCCTGTTTCTGGCCATTTTGGTCCATCTGGAACAGTAGGGTCAACCGGTGTATCTGGAGTTGGTGGAGTTGTTACTGTTACTACTTTTTCTCTCACAGTCACACTATACACCTGACTTGGTTCTTGTCCGTCAGTATCAGTCACAGAATCGATTGTTTTATCTCCATTAGTAAATGTATCACTTACAATTTCATATCCTGCATTTTTAAGTTCTGTGATTTTTGTATCTACATCTGTTGAAGAGAATGTCTCTCCTACATTACCAGAAAGCGTAATATCAGCATATTCAGTTAACGGTTCCGTTACTGTCTCAGATACTTGTTTCTTGAAGTGAACGACACCTTTACCTGTAGGTGGAGCTGTGTATTCCTCATATACATAAGTTACTGTTCTTGCTCCTGTAGTTATCGTTCCTCTGTCACTTGCAGAAGCTTTTAATCTTCCATCTTCAACCGAATTGTCATCTAATGATCTCTTCAATCTATAGCGTTTACCATCAGCTGTTGTTAAAGTAGCAAGTTTTTTGCCTGTTACATCATAATCTGTACCTAATAATTGATCTTTTTGAGCAATATATGTTCCGTCTGTATCTTTTTTACCTAAAACATCTTCTCCTTGACCAGTTACAGTATTTTTAAGCGTCAATAGAGTTCCATCGACAGTTTGATACTTAACTTTTACATCTCCTGACATAGCTGATCTTAGTTCAGATGTCTTTTTACTCTTTTCAATTTCTTCTTTTATTTTTTTCTCTTGCTCTTCAGTAATCTTACCTTTTTCTTTTAATTTAGTAATGATACGTCTTGCGACTTCCTTCGATGGTTCTACCGTATCTTGAATTACTGAGAAATCGGCTAGGATAGGTAAGTTGTATTGAAGTCTTGGACTTTGCATATTAACACCAACACGTTTTTCATTTTCTGCAAACACTTGCACTTTATAGGATACAACGTCTTTTCCTAGTGGAATATCTCCTGTTGAGAAGTAGCCACCTTTACCTAGTTTTTCCTTATCGCCATCAATTGCTTTTGTAATTTCTTCTGATAATTTTTCATCAGAAATAACCCTATCACGCGAAACATTATATTTTTCAACAAAGTGGTTAGTGAATTTTTTTAAACCATCTTGTGCCTCCAAAGCGAGTGCATTGGTTCGTATTTTATTATACTCATCTTCCGTTAATTCGCTTTTGTCAGGTTGTCTGGTAGCGTACATGTTTGAACCAAGGATTTTTGCTTCTTTACCGTTTCTAGCCTCCATGTAAGTATAAGCATTTGTGGACCCAATGGCTGATTTTAGTCCAGAAATTTCTTGCTTAAGTTTAGTTTTTTGAGTTTCATCCGTAGTCGTCTCTAACAGAGCTTCTTTTTCCGTTAGCTTAGCCTTAAGTTCTGCACGATGAGTCTTCACTTTTTCTGAATCTGTCACTAGTTCCAGTTGATCTGTATCTCCATGATAGATAATTTTTTTCGCAGTCGGTAATATAAAATCTAGTAATTTATAGACACGATCTGAGTCTCTAGACTTAATTAAATTTGTGTTGTCTGGATATTTTTCACTGGTAGTCAACCATGTTGGAGAGTTTTTTTGAACCTCCTTATCCTTCACTAGCTTTAATAAACCATTTAATTCATTTCCATATCTAGTAAACGATTCTTTAAAATTAGTCTCATTTTTGAAATTTTTTTCATTCAATTTATCCTTATCTATCGGTAATTCAACTATCGCTTCTCCTTTTTCAGCGAGTTCTTTTTCTATAATAGGATACAGATGTTTATATTTAGTAACACTTGGATTACGTTGCCCTGGATTTTCTTTGATATATCGATCTTTTGCAAGTGCCTTAACTTTTTCATCGAACTCCTTCTTCAATAGTTCTTTAATTTTGGCATTAACCGCCGTTAAATTCACACCTTGAGCATAACGTTCTTCGTTCTCTACTACTCCGTCAATACGGTTGATAGTGTGGTCATAGACAGTTTCTTCAGATTTATCCTTTTTAATCGCTTTAACAACGATACGATAAGTTCCTTTTGACCCTGCAAAGTCTGAGATATACCCTGTTACAAAGTCAATTTTCAAACGACTTCCATATTTCGTTGAAAAGGCTTTAAAAGTTTTTTCAATTCCATTGAACCCCTCAACATTTGGAGCGTGTTGGAGAATATCTTCCCTTTCTTTGACAGGTAATTTAGCAAGCTCAGCTTTATTTTCATCACTATTTGCTGTCTCTATATTAAACGTAGAGCCATCTTGTGCTTTATCAGTTTTATTTGCGATTGTACGACCTTTGGCAAGCATCAACATGTATTTGAAGCGACGGTCTAAGGCTTGCTCGTGTACGTAGATTTGGTCAAGAGCGTTAGATCCAACCATTCCACCTTCTTGGCGTTTGCCATCTTTGTCAGTGTACCAACCAGTGAAGTAACCTTCTTTATTTTTCATCCCAATAGCGAATTTCCCAGTTTCACCATCTTTTTTCATAATGGCTGTCCATCCACCGAAGCTACTGATTTCTCTAATTTCACCTGGTTGAAGTTTTACACCACTTGGGTCAGTAGTGACGTTTCCGTTTTTATCAAATCGAAGTTCGTCTCCTAGTGTATCCATGTTTCTCAAGTAGGAACGCTCATTATTTTGGAAGTCATCGGGCATATTTTGGATAATATTCCACATTTCTTCAACTGTTGCAGTATGATCAGGATCATCGAAACTCAAGTGAGCACTCGGATCATGTGCTCCATGGTCATCTCCTTTTGGTATATGTACCCCAGGTTGATCTGGTTTTACAGTAGCTCCCTTACGCTCGGTTAAAGTAGAATTTAATGCTCCGTTATTTCCAGTTGAAGTTTCTCCAGTAGGAGTCTCAGTTCCAGTAGAAGTATTAGCAGTTCCGGCGGCAGGAGCATCTCCCACGTCTCTTTTTGAACGGCGACTTCTAGATGAAGATGTATCCCCTGTTGGCTGCGTTTCATTAAGAGTTTCTTTATTTTCTACTGGTTTCGTATTATTAGTTGCTAAAGTATCATTATTTTCTTTCTCTTTAGGTGTTGTTGACTCTGTTGAATTTCCAGAAACACCTGGATTTTGAGCAGGCTCCGCCCCATAGTTAGAGGAAGACAGACCGTTAGGTTGGCTCGTCTCCGGTTCTGGAGACGGACTAGAGTGACTTGCACCTCCATCAGTAGTAGTAGTATTCGTTTCCGCCGCGTGTACCACACCTGCCCCCATGGCAAGGTAAAAAGCACCAATGACGACACTAGCTGCACCGACACTTACTTTTCGAATACTATATTTTAGTTGTTTATCAAATTTACCCATTTCAGACTCCAATCGTATATATATATATATATATTGTTATGCTATTAATTACACATAATTACTCAATAGCAGACAATCTCATTTATATATTATACATCAAACAACTATAAATTTCAATTTTTTTGATTTTTGATTGAAATGGAAAATTAGCGGGGAAAATTAGCAGATAGACGACTCTTTTTACCAATACCAAAGGTAGGGTAGGAATCCCTCATCAGTAAACCAACAGCACAAATGAAACCCCATCAGCCTTGCCCTGTCGTGTGCATCTGATGGACCTTACTTCCTCCTATCAGCAAGCTCAGTCCTGTGCTTTGAGACCTTCCCAGCTTGCTTTAGGATTTCCATTAACTTTATACACTTATTTCTTTAAAAATGAAACAATTTGAGATTTTTTCTACCCTTTTTCTTCTTTTTCCGAATAAATAGATAGAGGCATCAAATTTAGTAAAACTATATTAAAAAATGTGCTATAATGAAAGGAGAGAAAGAATGACTGTACGTCATCCGGGCATCAGCCCAACTAACGATTTGGTTGCTAAGAAAATCTTTAGCAATCCAGAAATCACTTGTCAATTTATTCGCGATATGCTGGATTTACCAGCAAAAAATGTGACCATTTTGGAGGGGAGCAATATTCATGTACTACCTTCCCTGCCGTACTCGGCGCAGGATTTCTATACTAGCATAGATGTCTTGGCGGAGTTGGATAATGGAACTCAAGTTATTATCGAAATACAGGTACATCATCAGAATTTTTTCATCAATCGCCTGTGGGCTTACCTTTGCAGTCAGGTCAATCAAAACCTAGAGAAAATTCGCCAACGAGAAGGTGATACTCATCAGAGTTACAAACATATCGCACCAGTATACGCTATCGCTATCGTGGATAGCAACTACTTCTCAGATGACCTGGCTTTTCATAGCTTTAGCATGCGAGAGGACACGACAGGTGAGGTTTTAACCATTACAAACAACGGACAAGAAAACCACCTAGTCAAGATGGCGTTCTTGGAACTAAAAAAATATAGAGAAACCAGCAAAGATAAGGTTCGCAAACCGTGGTTAGAGTTTTTTGGGAACAAACCCTTTACCCAGCAACCCGAGCGAGCTATCAGCCAAGCAGACCAACTGCTAGACTATAAGAGCTGGTCCGAGGAGGACAGGAAAATGTTTAGTGAACAGCGCAGGCGCGAAGAACAAGCCTTGTTAGCACAGGACTATGCCTTGGAACAAGCTGAAGAAAAAGGTTTAGAACGGGGTCGAGCTGAAGGTGGTTTCGCGATGTTAGCAAATCTAGTACGTCAAGGTCTTCTAACACCTGAGGTTGCAAGTCAGCAATTAGGCATGACCGTTGCTGAGTTTGAGGAGTTGTTGTAAGAGCAGCACTAACGGTCAGAAACACCATCTGGTCAAAATTGCGTTCTTGGAACTGAAAAAATACAGAGAAACCAGCAAAGACGAGGTTCGCAAGCCATGGTTGGAGTTTTTTGGGAACAAACCCTTTACTCAAGAACCCGAGCGAGCCATCAGCCAGGCAGATCAACTGCTGGACTATAAAAGCTGGTCCGAGGAGGACAGGAAAATGTTTAGTCAACTACGTATGCGCGAAGAACAAGCCTTGTTAGCACAGGACTATGCCTTGGAACAAGCTGAGGAAAAGGGATTAGAGCGGGGTCTTGCACAGGGATTAGAGCGTGGGATTGAACGAGGTCGTGCAGAGGGGATTGAACAAGGACTGGAGCGTGGACGAGCAGAGGGAGTTGAACAAGGTCTAGAACGTGGGAAAGTTGAAGGTGGTTTCGCGATGTTAGCAAATCTAGTACGTCAAGGTCTGCTGCCATCTGAGGTTGCCAGTCAGCAGTTGGGTATGACAGTATCTGAGTTTGAGGCCTTGTTGTAAGACCAGCACTAACGGTCAGAAAAACCATCTAGTCAAGATGGCCTTCTTAGAGCTAAAAAATATATAAAGTCAAACAGCAAACTAAACATCTCGCCACAAGACTGGGAAAAATCTTTAAAATTAAAAAACGCATATAATCAGGTATTAAAGAACCTTGATAATATGCGGTTTATTGTGGAGAGATTTACTTCATTTTCTCCTGAGATTGAGGTTTTCCCCACATCAACCTCATACACACAGCAAAGTTAAGCTGACCTGGTTTGTCGAAAAGATTTTAGAGGAGTATAAGCATTTACTAAAACTAAAAAAAATGATATAATGAAGCCGATTAAATGTTTTAAAAATAAAGGAGAATTTTAATGTCTTACCAAGAAAATTACCAGAAATGGGTTGATTTTGCGGAGCTTCCTGACTACCTTCGTCAAGATTTGGAAAATATGGACGAAAAAACAAAGGAAGATGCCTTCTATACAAATCTTGAATTTGGTACTGCAGGTATGCGTGGCTTGATTGGTGCTGGTACAAACCGCATCAACATCTACGTTGTTCGCCAAGCTACTGAAGGATTGGCTCGTTTGATTGAGTCAAAAGGTGGAAACGAAAAAGAACGTGGTGTCGCAATCGCCTACGATAGCCGTCACTTCTCACCAGAGTTTGCCTTTGAATCTGCAGCAGTTCTTGCTAAACACGGTATCAAATCTTATGTATTTGAAAACCTTCGTCCAACTCCAGAACTCTCATTTGCAGTTCGTCACCTCAACTGTTTCGCAGGTATTATGGTCACAGCCAGCCACAACCCTGCTCCATTTAACGGTTACAAGGTTTACGGTGAAGACGGTGGACAAATGCCTCCACACGATGCGGACGCGTTGACTACTTATATCCGTGCAATCGAAAACCCATTTGCGGTAGAAGTTGCTGATGTAGAAGCTGAAAAAGCTTCTGGCTTGATTGAAGTTATCGGCGAAACTGTCGATGTAGAATACCTCAAAGAAGTCAAAGATGTGAACATCAACCCAGCCTTGATTGAAGAATTCGGTAAAGACATGAAAATTGTCTACACACCACTTCATGGTACTGGTGAAATGTTGGCTCGTCGTGCTCTTGCCCAAGCAGGATTTGACTCTGTTCAAGTCGTTGAAGCGCAAGCAACTGCTGACCCAGACTTCTCAACTGTAAAATCTCCAAACCCAGAAAGCCAAGCAGCCTTTGCCCTTGCTGAAGAACTTGGTCGTCAAGTTGGTGCAGATGTTCTTGTGGCAACTGACCCAGACGCTGACCGTGTTGGTGTTGAAGTTCTTCAAAAAGATGGTAGCTACCTCAACCTTTCAGGTAACCAAATCGGTGCTATCATGGCTAAATACATCTTGGAAGCCCACAAAAACGCTGGAACTCTTCCTGAAAATGCAGCCCTATGTAAATCTATCGTATCAACTGACTTGGTAACGAAGATTGCTGAAAGCTACGGCGCAACCATGTTCAACGTCTTGACTGGTTTCAAATTCATCGCTGAAAAAATCCAAGAATTCGAAGAAAAACACAACCACACTTACATGATGGGATTTGAAGAAAGCTTCGGTTACTTGATTAAACCATTCGTACGTGATAAAGATGCTATCCAAGCCGTTCTAGTCGTTGCTGAACTTGCTGCCTACTACCGTTCACGTGGTTTGACACTTGCTGACGGTATCGAAGAAATCTACAAAGAGTATGGCTACTACGCAGAAAAAACTATCTCTGTTACCCTTTCAGGTGTCGATGGTGCAGAACAAATCAAAGCAATTATGGCTAAATTCCGTAACAATGCTCCAAAAGAATGGAACACAACAGCTATCACTGTCGTAGAAGACTTCAAGGCTCAAACTGCTATTGCTGCTGACGGAACTGTTACAAACTTGACAACACCTCCAAGTGATGTTTTGAAATACACACTTGCTGACGGTTCATGGATTGCCGTTCGCCCTTCAGGTACAGAACCAAAAATCAAGTTCTACATTGCAGTTGTAGGTGAAACCAACGAAGAATCACAAGCTAAGATTGCTAACATCGAAGCAGAAATCAATGCTTTTGTAAAATAAAATCCTATAAAAGATGAGACAAACCAATCTCATCTTTTTTCGTATCAAATCTAAGCAATTTTAGAAACTTTATGGCATACTAGACATATCAATGAAAGCGAGGTAATCTCATGGAACAATTTTTAGATAATATCAAAGACCTTGAAGTCACTACAGTTGCGCGTGCGCAAGAAGCTCTTGATAAAAAAGAAACTGCAACTTTCTTTATCGGTCGCAAAACTTGCCCTTACTGCCGTAAATTTGCAGGTACATTGGCAGGTGTCGTAGCTGAAACTAAAGCTCACATCTACTTCATCAATAGTGAAGAACCAAGCCAACTCAATGAGTTGCAAGCATTCCGGTCACGCTACGGAATCCCAACTGTACCAGGCTTTGTTCACATTGCAGATGGCCAAATCAATGTCCGTTGCGACTCTTCAATGTCAGCACAAGAAATCAAAGAATTTGCAGGATTGTAAAAAAGCCACTCATCGAGTGGTTTTTTAATGATTAAAATTACGTTTTTTCAAGCAAATCTTGTATCATTCTATGCAGTTCTTCTATCTTCTCGGATTGTCTCTCTAGTAATATTCTCTGACTAGACAATTCATCTTGAAGTTTATCAAGTTTTATCTGTTCATCTGGATTATCTTTTACAAAAAAGTTCGTCAAGGCACTCGTTAACATTCCTATTGTTCCAATACCGACAAGCATTAATAAAACAGCTAACCATTTACCAAAAATCGAAGTCGGAACAATATCCCCATAACCAACTGTCGTTACAGTAACAAGAGCCCACCAAAGACTATCTGAGAAAGATTTTTCTTCAACAACGGATAAAATCGAACTTCCTACCAGCACAATAAAGGAATTGAGATAGAAAATATAAAGCAAGCCATTTGTTCGTAAGAGTTTTCCAATCTTCTTTTCCAGCTTACCAGTCAATCCAACGATTCTTAAAAGACGAGTCAGTTTCAGTAATTTTGTCAGCCTTGCTAGGCGAAAGATGCGTCCTAATCGAAACACTGTAAAAATAGCATTTAAAGGAAGGATAGCTAGCAGATCAAAGATATTTTCAATTATGAATCGCCATTTCCCTTTACTTAAAGAGAACCGCCAGCCATAATCCACCACGAAAACACCCCAAAGTAGTAAATCAATAATATTGTACGGAGGATTGTCCAAATCGACCATCTCAGCAAATCCAAGCAAGACTAGAACAACAGATATCAACGCAAGTATGATAATCGTTGTATCATAGTAATCCTTAAATAACCATTTTCTTTTCACGCTATTTCTCCTATATCATTTTTGAACATTATACCACAACAAATATCTACTAATTTATAAAAAAGAAGGCGCTCGCCTTCTTTTTTATATAGGCTCTATAATATTTGTAGTGGGTAAATCCCCTATAGATATTATGGAGCCTATTTTTGTGTAGAAAAAAAGTCCCAT
>CAJNCE010000029.1:0-6927 GCA_905221185.1 bacterium
ACACTGTCACAAGCAAAAGCCATGGTAGAAAGTGAAACAAACTGGGCAAAATATAAACGTGAACAGCGCAAACAAGCTCAAAATATGGCAAGGTTGGAGAGTGTCCAAGATAGTGGGACAGTTTCCAACTCATGTCCAACAGAGATAGAGAAAGAGAATAGAGTTAATAGTAAGAGTAATAATTTATATTTAGATAATATATTGTCGGGAAATCCCGACTTCACTTTTCCTACTTGGCTTGAAGAAACAGCTATAAAAGATTTAGAGAAAACAAAACATAAAGAACTTTGGATTCCTATTGCTTATCTGAATCAAGTAGCTAATAAGCGGTATAAGTTTGTTGATAAGACAAAAAGGCTTTTACTAGCACGATTCAAAGAAGGCTATACACTTGAAGATTTTAAGCAGGTGATAGATATTAAAACGGCAGAATGGAAGGATAGTCCTGAATTTTCTAAATACCTTAGACCAGAAACACTTTTCGGATCTAAGTTTGACGGTTATTTGAATCAAAAGCCTAAAACCATAAAAGGGAAGTCTGAGGATAACTTCCCAGACCTACCATTTTAGGAGTTGCAAGGATGAAGGAACAATTTAAAGAATTTAATAACAGAAAAATATCAGATAAAGTTTGTGATATTCATCAGGTAAATTACTGGGAGATTTCTATACCTGTAGTAGGGAGTTCAGAAAGAAAAATACAACCATTTTGTCCAGAGTGTGTGAAGGGGGAGATTAAACAAAAAGAGAAAGACCTATTACAGCAGTTTGATGATAGACAAACGTATTTTAAAAGTTATGATGTATTAATGCGTGATAGTACAATTCCTAAAGAGTTAAAGGGAGCGACGTTTGAGAATTTCTTTGTTAAGACGACAGAGGAGCGTCAGATGTTAGAGTTTGTAAAGAGGCAAGCCCAGAAGTACCTTGGAGGTATGACAGGAAATACTTTAATCAGCGGTAGCACAGGAATAGGAAAAAGTCATTTATCGCTTGCCCTGGCCAAAGAAATCAATGAGAGTTTCAGAGAGAAGAACGATCCTAAGAGTGTCTTATTTGTCAGTTTAACCGAGATTATCAAGCAGATAAAAGAAGGATGGGCTTATGGAAGAAATGCAAACTTAACAGAGTATGAGGCAGTCAAAAAGTTAGTTGATGTTGATTTTCTAATTATCGATGACTTGGGGGCAAAAAATGGAACAATTACTCCTAAGAGCGACTGGGAACAGGATTTCTTGTTTGATATTATCAATAATCGAGAAACTACGATTTTCAACACGAATCTAGATAGCAGTGAATTGCGAACGGTTTACAATGCTAGAAACTCAAGTAGAATTTTGAAAGGTTTAGAGGGGAACACTTTTAAGGCTTTCACAATCAAAGATAAGCGATATACGATTAACACAGTGAGGGGAGAGAAAGGTTAATAGATATGGATGAAATGAAATTTTCAACAGAAAAAGGCTTTATTGTCTACGAAAAATGTGGTATAATAGAGATAGAAAAAGTTCCAAGATTTGGAGAGATAACTTTAGTCTACTCAGATGGGAAATTTACTCATCTAGTCAAAAAAGAAACTAAAAAATAAGTCTATTGAGAACAACTCAGGGGCATACCGTAAGCATATGATGCTAGTGGTATGTCCCTTTTTGCTTGAGAAGAAAGGAGGTGGAGAAGATGACGGTAGATACTTCATTAGGGTATGTGGTAGCTAGTAAGTTTTCTATTGATCCAGAAAAAAGACAGAAAATATTTTCAAAATGTAAAAATGAAGATAGCAGTTTAGAAAGTGGGAACCATGAAATACTAGAAAAATATGCTAACGAAAACACAAAATCAACAGTTAGAAAAAATGATTTTAAAAGCTCGTAGAGTTCTAAAAGAAAAGCTAAGAGCTAAGAACTTTAGAAAAAATTATAAACAACGAGGAGCAATAAAGAGATAAAGGAGTATAAAATGGCTAAAAAATTTAGTTTGGTAGAAAAGTATGTAAGAAGTAGAGGAATGAGTATTGATGATGAAAAATCAAAAACAGGTTTAATATTATCACAAGATATAACAAGTATCTATGACGTTCCAGAAGAAGGAAAAGAATTAGTGGATCTTGTTAATGTGATTGAGTATACGGGTACTGGTGGAACATATGAAACTGTAGGTTTTGACGATGAACATCTATCAGAACTTGAATCAGAAGAGTTTAGAGATAGTAAAAGTGTAGAACTTAGAAAAAAACGGATTACTACTAAGTTCGAACATAAAACATTTTCTGGACGTATTGCTCTATCTACTGAACAAGTAGATGATGGAGAATATAATATATCAGACTTCTTAAGTAACAAAATTACCCGTCTTTGTCGTAAAACACGTAATATTGAAATTGGAAAAATTCTAAAAGAAGCACCTGAAAAAAATGTTTCTAATTTTGATGAATTGAAAGACACTATAAACGATTTGAATCCTGAACGTCATAATACTCTTGTATTAAGTCAGTCGCTATTTAAGTTTTTAGATAAAGAGAAATCTAGCGATGGAAATTATATTTTAGAAATTAACAAGAAGGAACGATACTCAGAAAACTTATACGTTGATGATGTTATTGTTGTATCTGATGAAGTACTAGGAGTAAAAGGCGATAAAGTTGCTTTCGTTGGGGATTTGTACAATTTCGCTACTTTATTTGAAAGAAATAAAAATAGCTTACATTGGGTAAGTGAATCCGTTATTTATGGAATGAGTTTAATGCTTTATACTCGTTTCGTTGTGAAGAAAATTGAAACGGATTGCGCTTTCTTTATAAAATGGAATTAGGAGATAAGGGATGGATATTAGAGAAGTATTATCAACATTAGAAAATCTTGATGATAAAAAAGATAAGATTGCAAAAGCAAGAACAAAGTTGGAAGAAAAAAGAAAAACAATTACTGGAGAGAAGAAGATTTCATTTGATAATATTGATTCTTTTCTTGAGGATAATGCTACTTCCTTAGAACAAGTTACTAAAATGAGTGAATCAATCAATCTTTTAGAGAAAGAGTATGATACTTATTTCTGGGAGGCAAAGGCAGCAATATTTGAATATATCTTTAAAGAGACTAAGCGAAGAGCTGAAGAAAAGAAAATCTATAAACGTTACCAGAAGAAACTTAGAATAATTTTAGATGCCTACGATGAAATTCAAGCACTAAAGAAAGATGTAGAAGAAATACATAAAGGCGTAGTTGGAGAAATAACTCAGGAGCATTCTCTTGCAGTATATCGGACAGAAGTAAATCCAACAAGTATCCTTCCGTTCTTAAATCCTGATGTCAGTGGGCATATGAATTTTTCTAAGGAATATCGTGAGATTAAAGAGTATTTAGGTAAAGAGTAGTTCATTAGAAACAAGGCTGATTTGAATATCAAGAAATTGATAGCTATATCAAAAATGGCCTTGTTTTTAATTTCAGTAAATTAGTTTCACAAAATGAAGAAAGCATAAACTAAAATAGAGTATAGGCTTGGAAACCATGTATATCAGTAAGTTATAGAATGGGGTGAGTTTCACAGAATGTAAGATAAGAGAAACTGGGGAATAAATTAGAGGGATACTTCTTTAAATTGTCATATTGAAGAATTGTCAAACTTAAAACAATGATACCTGGTAAGTGGAGTGTTGAAATGCTTTTAAGCTTTTTGTCAGTTTGACAGAATGCAAGATAAGAAAATTTTAAAATTGAAGTGGAGGTACTTGACTATGTATGAACTGAGTAACAAAGACCTGGACGGGATAGATATTGAGTTAGGGCGATATAGAACGATTGCTAATAAAATTCACTTGAGAAGACAAGAGTTGATACATAACAAGAAACATGGAAATGAAACGTATATTAGATCTCAGAGTAAGAAAGTTTCAAATCCTACTGAAGATACTATAATTAGAATTGAAGAAGATTTAACCTTAAGATATCTGGAAGGTTTTAAATTAATTGTAGATACCTTGATGGAAAATCTGATTGATACTGATCTAGTCATCTTTAAAATGAGATTTTTAGAAGCTGGTGTGACTTGGGAAGACGTGGCAGAGAAACTAAATAAAACTACTCGTTATATAAATAGTCGAAGAAAAGTAATCGCTAAAAGATTTATAGAACTGAAAGGATATTGACTCCCCCCACGTTGAAAAAATTTTTTTGAATACTTTGGGAACCGGTGAAGGGAACTTTTTCCAAGTCGGAGGCCTCCAAACAAAAAGGGGATAAAAACCTTCCAATTGGTCAGATAAAGATTAGTTTTGAAGAAGGAAGACATTTAATAGAAGAAATTAAGTTTTTACCCTTGTAATTTAAAGTAGAAAACGGATGACTTACTTTCTGAGATTCCAGAGGATGGCAGGAAGTGAAAACCAGGTTACGATAGATGAACAGGCTTGGAAACTTGTCATACCTGATCAGTGGAATTTGACTAGTAAGTATGAAAAAGTAATCAGAAAGGGTCTAGAAACATTTGTCCATGATATCAATAGGATAGAGAATGAACTTGCTAGAAAGTGTTTTGTCATTCATTATTGCTACATGAGAAGACAGACGGCAAGTGAATGTGCTAAGATTGCTGGAGCTAGTTCAACTAGCTATCATAGATACAAACAGATAGCCGTCTTAAACTTTGCGAGAATCCACGAGAACGGAGAACTAGAAGCTTATAAGTAGCTATCAGCGGAATGATTGCAGTCTAGGGCGCCCCAGTTTAGGGCGTCATCATATAAAACTCCATGAATCAGTTAGAAGCCCTTGGAAACGAATCTAGGGGCTTTTAGATTCCCGAATATATAGGTTGGCGATAGTGTGGTATAATGGTGCTAGGTAATAAAAAAGCACGTTTGACCGTGCTAGTTTCTTGCCTGCTGAACTCATCATATAGTATAGTGGCTCCTTTGTGGGGCTTTTTTTGTGAACATTTTTAGGAACTTTTAAAGAAAATCAGGGATATCAAGAATTTTACTTACAAACAAAAAATCAAGCGATAGCGGAATATATAGCCTAAAAATTAATATAGAGGGTTGTATCCTATGGGGAAATTAAAATAGTAAAAGGAACTGACTTAGGCGCCAATCTTATTAAGATTTTAGGGTGCCAAATCAGTTCCTTTATTTACTTAAGTATACAATATTTTTGAGGAAAAAGCAAAGTCGCAGGAAAATTTATCATGGTCGTTGGACAGATTGATGATTTTTGGGTTGTAACTTTAAAGCATGGAGCTGAAAAATAAAAAGCACGTTGACCGTGCTAGTTTCTTGCCTGCTGAACTCATCATATAGTGTAGTGGCTCTTTTGTGGGGCTTTTTTTGTGAACATTTTTAGGAACTTTTAAAGAATTTAAAGAAAATATAAGGAAATATGATCTTAAAGAAAATAAGCAATATAAAGCCTTTTGCTTACTAATGAAATATAAAAATCAAGCGGTAGCGGAATAACTCAAAATGTGATAAGATAGGGGTATGAATCTGAAAGTGAAACAAAAAATACCATTAAAAATCAAGCGCATGGGAATTAATGGTGAGGGAATCGGCTTTTACCAAAAAACATTAGTCTTTGTACCTGGAGCACTCAAAGGTGAAGATATCTATTGTCAGATTACTTCTATTAAACGCAACTTTGTTGAAGCAAAATTACTAAAGGTTAATAAGAAGTCAAAATTCCGAGTTGTGCCAGCTTGTACTATCTATAATGAATGTGGTGGTTGCCAAATCATGCACCTGCATTATGATAGGCAGCTGGAGTTCAAGACGGACTTACTTCACCAAGCGCTGAAAAAATTTGCCCCTGCAGGATATGAAAACTATGAAATCCGCCCGACGATTGGTATGCAGGAACCCAAGTACTATCGTGCTAAGTTACAATTTCAGACTCGAAAATTTAAGAATCAGGTCAAGGCGGGCTTATATGCACAAAACTCTCACTATTTAGTAGAGTTGAAAGACTGCATGGTACAAGACAAGGAAACCCAAGTGATTGCTAATCGCCTAGCAGAATTGCTTACTTATCACCAGATTCCAATTACGGATGAGAGAAAAGTTTTAGGTGTTAGGACTATTATGGTTCGACGAGCAAGAAAGACTGGACAGGTTCAGATTATTATTGTTACAAATCGTCAGCTTAACTTAACACAATTGGTAAAAGATTTAGTTAAGGATTTTCCAGAAATTGTGACAGTCGCTGTGAATACAAATACAGCTAAAACAAGTGAGATTTATGGTGAAAAGACAGAGATTATCTGGGGACAAGAGAGTATTCAAGAAGGTGTACTCGATTATGAATTTTCACTATCTCCTCGCGCTTTCTATCAATTAAATCCAGAACAGACAGAAGTTCTCTATAGCGAAGCGGTAAAAGCCCTGGATGTTACTAAAGAAGATCATTTAATTGATGCTTATTGTGGAGTTGGTACGATTGGATTTGCCTTTGCAAAGAAAGTTAAAACACTCAGAGGTATGGATATTATTCCAGAAGCTATTGAAGATGCCAAGCGAAATGCTAAAAGAATGGGATTTGACAATACTCATTACGAAACTGGAAGCGCAGAAGAGACTATTCCTCGTTGGTACAAGGAAGGCTACCGGGCAGATGCTCTGATTGTTGACCCACCACGTACAGGTCTGGATGATAAGTTATTAGATACAATTCTTACCTATGTGCCAGAAAAAATGGTCTATATTTCTTGCAATGTTTCGACTTTGGCTCGTGACTTAGTGCGCTTAGTAAAAGTTTATGATCTTCATTATATCCAGTCAGTCGATATGTTCCCTCATACCGCTCGAACTGAGGCTGTTGTAAAATTAATTAAAAAAATTTAAAAAAAGTTATTGACAAAAAAGAAAAAGTCGGTATAATAGTAAGAGTTGAAAATAACAACTCTGGTCCGTTGGTCAAGGGGTTAAGACACCGCCTTTTC
>CAJNCE010000030.1:0-6734 GCA_905221185.1 bacterium
GATGCGGCTCTTTCAAAAGTTATCACTGATAGCCTCGCATCTCTACAAGCAGTTGAAAATCGTTTGAGTCAAATTACCTCAACGACTTCAAGTTTGGTGGATACGACAACAACAGTTGCCGTAGCGACTACCGTATCTGCCGAGAATGACAAAAAAGCTCAAGAAGACCGCAAACGTCTATCTAAAATCTCAGCGACTATGGGTGAATACCTAGCTAAGTCCATCGGTTTGCCAAACACAACCGAAGCCGTTGCTAAGGTTAATGCTGCTGTAACAGCTATCGAAGAAACATTGAAAACTCCAAATGCTGACTTGACAGATGTTATCAAGCAAGCTACGTCTGCGCAAAACTCAATCGTCAACGCTGTGCTCCGTGCTAACAACGGTAAACGCAGTGTGCTAAATGGTAGACAGATGGAGCGAGGAGTTAGTTTTAGGGAAGTAGCACCTGAGAATACTCCAGGAAATACTAATTTGGAAAATGCTACAGTTGCCTATGTGATATCAGAGGCAGAATCACAAAATCAACCTTTGGCTAACGGATACAAACCTGGTACCTATATCTATGCAACAGAAGGAAAACAGGGAAATGGCAGACAACCTGGAAGTGCCAATGTTGCTACACGTGTTCTAGTCAAAAATATTCGTAACCAAGTTTATATGACTTCAACGAGAAATGGTAATACAACAGAGTGGGAAGTTACTTTTAATAATACTGGCGAACCGCATGATAATCCCTATTTCTACTTTACTGTACCAAAAGGTCATACTGTTACTCGCATGGAAGTTTGGCAAAAAGATAATGCTAATTCAAATTCAACGTGGAATTTGTTAGGGAAAAGTGAAGGAAACAATACCAACGAGGCTGCCAGGGCTTTTCTAAGTAATTCTAAAAGTGAATTCCTCAGAGCAGCTATTGGGAATGCTAAAAATAATGGTGGTGGGCCTTACTATGAAAATGTAGCTGGTGTGGGTCCGAGTGGGGTTGGTCGAGGTTCGCTTACAAGCTTGCGAGACTTTGCATTTAATAATCCAGAGGCATACTATCAGACAGATAAAATATCGGATAAGATAAAAAAGGCTGGGGACTTCGCCTTTAATACTATCGAAGATGCTACAGCTAATGTATTTGCCATTAATCCTAAAGGCTCTGCTCGTCGGGAAATATATAAATTCAAATATACAACGACTAGCCCAACAAATACTGATGATTTTTATATGGCTGGTTTCCGTTCCTTAGAAAATTCTCGCCATAGAAACTACCTACAAATGAATGGTTCTCCGGCACGCTATTCGTTAGAGTTGAAGTCAGGAGTTCCGTCTACTTTTTTGAAGTATGGGAAATTAAATTCTTTAACTTCAGGGAGTGTAAGCAACATTGCGAATATTTATGATAATTTAACAGGGGAAAAAACTGATGCGCCTGTTGGAAATGTTACCTACTCAATCAAAGGAAGAACTGATAGTAGCGAATGGATTAGATATCAGGCTAATACTAGAGCAATTAGCTTTTCTAGAGGTCATAATGAACTGACTGTTGCTACGCCAAATTCGGGTTCATTTACGCTTCCGTTTAAAATTGTGACTCAAGCTGATGTTTATGAGCCTGTGATTGATCAAGGAGTTGCATCTAATCGGGTTTCTAAAGACCAAATGGTTGATCCAGCATCTTTTGTTAAAAAAATAGATGATAAGTCAAATACTATACCAGGTTTCGAAATTCCCCACGATCGTGAAGATTATAATGATCAGGTAACTAATCAGCACCATAATAATGGTTTTGATTTCCATTGGCCTGATGTTCTTCCGAATACTAAACCAGTTTCATCTGATGTTCGAAATAAGGTTAAAAATTTAAATATCAAGAACGTAGAATGGGTTGGTGGTAGTAATAGGATTGGTTCAGGAGTAGGGGAAAATATGGCTGTTAAAGCCAGAGTGGATGGGAAAGAAGTCTACTTATCCGTACCTGATAATATGGATATCTCACGACTGGGAGATGAACTGACTCAAGCTGATAAACAAGCGATTCTTAAGCACCATGATTTAGATGGAAAAGCACAAATTACTGGAACCAAGATAGGTCTAAGTAAGCAGCTTAAGACCATTTATAAAGATGATGAGGGTGGCGATTCAGTCGATGTTTCAGAAGTATTCTTTGAAAATGTTGCTAAGTCTACAGCTACAAAACCTCAAGTTAATCCTAAGAGTGATGGTAGTGTAGTTGTTAGCCCAGCGACAGATAATGATAAGGTAAATATATCCTATACACCGACTACATCGACTACTGCTAACACTCCTACTCAAATTACGATTAAAAAATCGGGAACCACATGGGAAAATAGCGATCCTCTTCCATCTGGTGTGACTTTAGATAAATCAAATGGTAATGTGACTATTTCCGAAGAGGCAGTCAAAGATAAAACGGATGTCACAGCTACATCTTATAACTTTAACTCAGATGGAGCGACAACCACTGCTACTGCAAAGGCGCCGTATCAAGCCAAATCAGACCGCTTTTATGCAGTTGAAGGAGAAAAATCCACTCAACTTAACCCTCGTGATTTTGTTGTAGACGGTAATGGTGGAGCTTTGCCTTCAAATACCAATGTTACTTGGAAACCTGGAACTTTAGATTTATCAACTCCTGGTCAGAAAAAAGCAACCTTGCTCGTTACTAAAGGAAATGAGATTAAGGAAGTTGAGTATAACTATACTGTCTTAGAAAAGGTTAAACCTTGGGAACGTAACGGTAAAAGTGGGGAGTTCTACGCATTTAAAGCTGATAGAGGTAAAGATGGAATTGTCGGTGGAAGTTATGCTAATAACATTGGAGGAAATTCGAAACTATATACCAATATTGAAAGTGACAACATTCGGGGGGATGTGGCAAGTTTCAAATATGAGTATAAATTAAACAATTCTCAGAGTGCACCATTAACCACAAAAGATGGCTCTCCTGCCTTTAGTAGTGTGTGGCATACAACAGTTGAGAGTGCTACAGATAATCAACCTACAACTCACCATACGACTTATAAGATTATTGCAACATATCGACAAGGACGTTTTGGAACGGCTTCGTCTAGTGATCCTGCCTTAACAAGTTCAGCGACTTTTGACTATAC
Source organism: bacterium (assembly GCA_905221185.1). Lineage (GTDB taxonomy): Bacteria > Bacillota > Bacilli > Lactobacillales > Streptococcaceae > Streptococcus. Next base: position 3,126 of record CAJNCE010000030.1, read on the forward strand.
AGTAGCGGATCCGCAACCTAAACAAGATATTTCAACTACAGTTGGAAATATAGAATCCCTCAAGAGTGTTATTGATAATCCAAAAACTGCTCTTGAAAATGCTAATCCAAATGTAGCCTTTCCTGAAGGTTCAGATTATAACTGGGTATCGGCACCGGATGCCACTACAGTAGCTAATCCGGGGATACATGTAAAAGAGGTCAAACTGACTCTTCCAGAAAGTACCACTAATCCAGGACAAAATGCTGGAAGAAATAGTAAAAATGTTTCAGTTCCTATCAAAGTCAGACCCAATCCCCCACAAATCTCAACAGATCAGGTAACGAATACAGGTGGTCTTCCAAATAAAGGAATTACCGTAACGAATGCATTGCCAAATGCGCAGGTCACTTTGACAATCGGTGGTAAGACTCTTACTAAACAAGCAGATGGTAATGGAAATGTAACCTTCTCTTCTACTGATGTTGCAGATAGCAATGGTCTTCTCCCAATAGGAAATGTAACAGTTAAACAAAGTAAGGAATTCCTTAATCCTGTAACGAATCGTAATGAAACGTTGGAATCAGCTCCTACTAATAAAACAATTACTCGCGAAACAGTTAGACCTGTTGCTAGGACAACTGTACAAGTAAAAAATCCTACAACTGGTAAATGGGAAACAGTTCCATCCACGAGTGAAGGTGATTTTAAGAAATATACTTTCTATTCAGGTGATCAACTGCGCTTTATTACTACATTTAGTGATAACAGTGGAAAGATTAGCGAAACTGCAGTGAAAATAGGTGACAGCAATGGTCACCATACTATTGCCAGCGGGAATATGCTTGATGATAGTTGGGGAACTGCAATTCTAAACAATATCAATAATGTTTCTACTACAGCCACGGAGACTAAGCCTCATACCATTGACACTGGTGAGAATCAAGGTAACATTAAATCAGATTTGCCATATACTGGAAGTACGGTGAAACGTTCGGTTATTGTTAGAGATCCTTCAGGAAATTGGTCTGAAGGAAATAATCTTATACTTAAGCAGGGTCAGTTGAAGGATAGATTGGGTGAAGAAACAGTTCCTTCGATACCGGTTCGAGATATTGCTAATTTAACTCCTTCAGATAAAAATGCTATCAAAGCAGCTGTTGAAAAGGCTTATCCACAGGATAAACATCGTATCAGTACCTATACTCCACAGAGCAATGGAAATGTGCTGATTACCTATAAAGATGGAACAACAAGAACAGTTATTCCAACATTAGAACAAAATTATAAAACTAAGTCAGATCGTTTTTACGCTGTTGCAGGAGAGAATCCAAATAGCTTGACAGCTCGTAATTTTATCAAATCTGCTGATGGCACAGATTTGCCTGAAAATACAAGTGTAGTTTGGAAAAACGGAGCTCCAGATTTATCCACACCAGGTGAAAAAACAGCAACCTTGACGGTTACCGACTCGAAAGGTGTAAGTAAAGATATTACTTATAACTATACAGTTTATCCAAAGGTTGAAGTTAGAAGTCACAATGGTGTGAAAGGAGAGTTCTACTCCTTTAAAGGGACTGAGGGAACTGGTCTTGACAAAATTCCGGATGGTAGATCAGGAAATTGGGCCAACAATATTGGTGGAACGATTGAGCAATATACTAATCTTGGGGATCAGAGATTATCAGGTACGAAATGGTCTTATAAGTATAAGTTGAATAACCAAGGCGAGGAGAAAACAACGGCTGTTGGAACCCCAAGCTTTGGTCAAGTATGGAACACAACTGGTTCAAATGGTCAGAGTCATAGTACCCGATATACTTTAGTTGCTACTTATCCAAATGCTCGATTTGGAGGGGCTGTTTCGGCAGATAATCCAGCCTTGACAAGTGAGACCAGCTTTAATTATACGGTAGTTGATCCAGTGGCAGCTGAGTCAGAGTTTGTCACAACCGCAGGTAATAGGCTTTCTATTCTTGATAATCCGAGCGCTGCACTGAAAAATTCTAGTTCAGCTGTTGCATTTCCAAGTGGGACTACCTATAGTTGGGCAGAAGGACTAACTGATACGGAATTAGCAACCCCGGGTGTATATACTAAGAAGGTTAGAATTACTCTTCCTCAAGGTTCATACGATGGAGCTGAGGGGAATACGAGAACAGTTCCTGTAACGATTAAGGTGAAACCAAAAACACCACAAATCGCAGATGATCAAGTGAAGCTACAAGGAGGTCTGCCGAATCGTAGTATTACAGTGACAGATGTGACACCAGGTGCGACAGTAACCTTGACGATTGGTAATCAGACAATCAAGAAAGAGGTTCCAGCTGGTGCAACAAGTGTTACATTTACCTCACCTATTAATCCAAGTTCACCGAATAAAAATAATGGAGAAATAGATTACACAGCCTTTCCTAATGGGGTGCTTCCTACAGGTGAAATTACAGTGAAGCAGGAAAAAGAAGTGACTCTCCCAGGTGGCGGTAAGGAAACATTAACTTCTGGAGTAACTACGAACGAAATCACTAAGGAAACAGAAGCACCGAAAGTTACTGTTAAGGTTCAAGTTCTTCGTGATGGCAAGTGGGTAGATGCTCCTAAAGATTCACAGGGAAGAAATAAAATCTATGCGGGTGACCAGTTCCGTGTCAGGGTTGAAACTTGGGACAATAGTGGAAAAGTTACTCATATAGAAGCTTGGAACAATGAGACTAATGAGCAGTTGACATATGTTACAAGAAATGTAATTGATCATTCTACAGGAGGGATTGCTAATCAAAGAACAAATAAATTAACAGATGCGTCTCAAGCACAGCCTTATACTCATAATTTAACGAGTGATGGAACTTATAATGCTAATCAGGTATTTAATCCAAGAAAAGATTATACTAATACTGCAACACCAGATAATGATGATGATACACCCAATATTTGGACACGTTTTGCAAGGGTTAAAGATTTGTCGGGCAATTTAAAGGCTGAAAAGTATGTCATTATACAAGCTCCGTTGAGTGAGAAATATACTCCAGCTTCCCCAGTAATTCAGGTGGAGAATCTTACTACACCAACAGAAACTGATAGGAATAAGATTAGAAAAGCGATTGAAGATGCGAATCCTAACAAGCAGATAAAAACTGTCTCTGTAGGTAGAGATGGTATGGTCACAGTTACCTATAATGATGATACGACGGATATATTTAAGCCTAATTTATCTGACTCGGATTACAGATCACAAAGTGCCTCAACCAGCGCCGTAGCCTCTACCTCAGCGTCAACAAGTGCGGTAGCGTCTACCTCAGCAAGCACAAGTGCGGTAGCATCAACCTCAGCAAGCACAAGCGCAGTAGCGTCTACCTCAGCCTCAACAAGTGCCGTAGCGTCTACGTCAGCAAGCACAAGTGCGGTAGCGTCTACCTCAGCAAGCACAAGCGCAGTAGCGTCTACGTCAGCAAGCACAAGTGCTGTAGCGTCTACGTCAGCAAGCACAAGTGCTGTAGCGTCTACGTCAGCGTCAACAAGTGCTGTAGCGTCTACGTCAGCAAGCACAAGCGCCGTAGCGTCTACGTCAGCAAGCACAAGCGCGGTAGCGTCTACCTCGGCATCAACAAGCGCTGTAGCATCAACCTCAGC
>CAJNCE010000031.1:0-5981 GCA_905221185.1 bacterium
TCTTTAAAGATAGCGCGAACGACTTCAATCTCGTAACCAGTCAATTCGCCATTTTCTTCATAGATAAATGGTTTTGGTGAGCCATTGGTTGCAACGATGATTTCTTTCTTACTAGCTGCTTCTCCTTCTTTCTTGGCACCACCTGAGCAAGCTGCTAAAACACCTGCAGCAACAAGCCCTAGGACAGCAAGAGATGAGTATTTAACGATTTTTTTCATGTCATTTCCTCCAAAATAGAATACCTTATAATCTTAACAGAAAAAGACTATTTACGCCATTATATGATATCTATCTCTGTGATAGGTTTTCTTTATGGCTGATTTAAAAGACCAAACGCAAGACGGCAATCAAGACCACTCCAAAGAGAACTGTTCCGACTAGATTGCGGTAGCGAAAGGCTACCCAAGCTGTTGGAAAGACTGCTAAAAAGTCCAGCCATTTGATTTGAGGCAAGCTGCCAACCTTGCCTGTCACTACGCTTGAAAGAATCAAGGCAAAGATAATGGAGACGGGCAAAAACTTCAAAAAACGCTCAACAATCGCAGGCAGGCCCTTATACTTGACCAAGATGAAGGGAATCATACGGGGAATCCAGGTCACAAGACCAGAGAAAATCACTGCTAATAAAAGATACTTACTGACCATCTAAAACCACCCCCATTGTACAACCTAGCAAGGTCGCAAAGAGAACAGCTAGTGACTGAGACACCACTGTCAAGAGCAAAAAGAAGGACACCGCAACAACTGCTAAGATAATGAGCAGATTGCGGACAGGAATCCGTCTTTGCATAATCTGGAATTGCGAAGCAAAAATGCCGATAAACATCCCAACCAGGGCAAAATCCAAGCCAAAGATTTCTGGATTTGGCAACAGGCCGCCCAGAGCCGTTCCGACAACCGTTCCCACAAACCAAGCCACATAGCTGTTGAGATTGTTTCCGTGCATCCACATAGGATTGACCTTGTCTGTATGGGCCAATTCGCCCATCAAAACGCCATAAGTCTCATCCGTCAAGATACTAGACATACCGATATTGTGCCAGAGACTGGTATGACGGAAATAGGTTGACGCATGCAAGCTCAGCAAAAAGAGACGCAAATTAATCAAAAAAACCGTCATAGCAATAGCTGCCACAGGTGCTTGAACCGCAATCAGTGCCAACATGGCAAACTGGGCACTCCCAGCATAAACAAAGAGGCTCATCAAGCCCATCTCTACAGGTGTCACATAGGGCGCACCGATAATCCCACAGGCCAATCCGATACTGACATAACCAAGGGCCGTTGGCATGGCTGCCTGCGCCCCCTCCCAAAATCCTTTTTCTTTCATCTTTCTCCTCATATTGTGTTAATAAATGGGCTGATAAGAATCCAGCCACAGCATGGACTATTATAACACATTCAGGAAAGAGAAAAAAGTCTGCTGATTGTAATCAGACAGACTCCATTTTATTCCATCGTATCAAAAGCGAGACTTGGCTTGGCATTAAGATCCAAGCCTGCGAAGTTTTCTTTGTTCCACTCGCTGACGCTGGCATAGGCAATCATACCTGCATTGTCTCCGCAGAGACGCAGAGGGGGGATGATGACCTTAACATCGGTAATTTCGTCTGCTAGACGTTCTCTGAGACCTTTATTGGCTGCCACACCACCTGCCACGACAAGAGTTTTAACAGGGTATTTCTCCAAAGCCTTCTTAGTTTTTGCCATGAGAATATCCAAGACAGCTGCTTGGAAGGAAGCACACAAGTCCTCTGTAGACAAGCTTTCTCCCTTTTGCTCGGCATTGTGGTGAAGATTGATAAAGGCAGATTTCAAACCTGAGAATGAAAACTCCAGATTATCTTCCTTAATCATGGCACGAGGAAAATCATAAATATCCTGCCCCTGATGAGCCAGCTCGTCAATCTCGCGACCTGCTGGATAGGTCAAGCCCATGACACGGCCGACCTTATCATAGGCCTCACCAACCGCGTCATCTCGCGTTTCCCCAACAATCTTGTAATCTCCAGCCTCAGAAACATAAACCAACTCTGTGTGCCCACCGCTAACCAAAAGGGCTAGCAGGGGAAACTCCAAAGGCTCCACACTTTGAGCTGCCATGAGGTGACCAGCCATGTGGTTAACAGGGATAAGTGGAAGTCCATGTGCCCAAGCAAAGGCCTTAGCAGCTGACAAGCCAACTAGCAAGGCTCCGACCAATCCCGGTCCATAGGTAACAGCCACAGCTGTCACATCCTCTTCGGTAATCCCTGCTTCTGCCAGAGCCTCCTCGATACAAGCTGTAATAACCTCGACATGGTGACGACTGGCTACTTCAGGCACTACGCCCCCAAAACGTTTGTGACTCTCAATTTGACTAGCAATGACATTGGACAAGAGCTCATCGTCGTTTTTCAAGACGGCGACACTGGTCTCATCACAGGATGTCTCAAATGCTAAAATATATCTATCCTTCATCTATTTCTCTCTTCATGATAATGGCGTCCTCGACTGGGTCATGGTAGTAGGCCTTTCGCTCAGCGATGACTGCCATCTTTTCTTTCTTGTAAAATGCTTGCGCTCGTTGATTTGACCTTCTGACTTCGAGGAAAATTTCCTTGTCTATCGGCAATTGAGCAAACAAGGCTGACGCAATTCCCTGACCCTGATAAGCTCCTTTGACAGCAATTTGCAAGACTTCTGCTTCAAAAAGATTCTCCTGAACAGCTAGAAAGCCAATCACTTCTGTCCCATCATAAGCTAGAGCATACCAAGTCTGGTCTTGGGCCAGGTCTGCTTGGATTTGCTCCAGCGTCCAAGGACTGACTGGGTAAACAGCTGCCATGACAGCGTAGATGGCTTGAGCCAAGTCAGACTGCTGTTGAGCTCGTTTGATTTCTATCATAGGCGTTTAATGTAAGACTCGCCAGACTCGGCATGGTTCTTGAGCCAGTTTTCCTCAGCCTCAACACGTTTGAGGTAGTTCGGCACAAAATCATGCAAGGAGTCTGCTTCCTTGTCCCAGGCCAAAAGAGCTAGTTTGGCTGCATTAGGCAATGTTTCTTTATAATTAGTCCTTGGCAAGTGTTCTTGAATCTGCTCCACAAAGGGGCCAACTTCTCCGACAAAGGTTACCTGGCTAGCACCCTTGATTAACTCAATCACTCGCTCAAAAGGCAGGTGTGCTTCTGGCATGACAGGTTTGGCATTTTCATAAAATCCTGCGTAAACATTGTTGCGACGTGCATCCATCAAAGGAACGAACAAGCCTTCTTGTTGGTAGGGCACCAGAGCCAAGAGGCTAGACATACCAACCAACTCAATGTTCAGAGTATGAGCCAAAGTCTTGGCAGTGGCTACCGCGATTCGTAAGCCTGTGTAGCTACCTGGCCCTTCCGCCACCACGATTCGGTCCAAGTCCTTGGGAGTCCAGTCCAAACTTGCCATCAAAAAATCAATGGCAGGCATGAGGGTAATACTGTGATTTTTCTTAATATTAATCGTCGTATCGGCAAGAATCTGCTTGTCCTCTAAAACAGCGAGAGAAAGAGCCTTGCTGGACGTATCAAAAGCTAATACTTTCATAACACATTCCTATCTTTTTGTCTGCTTACTATTATACTACAAAAGCTGGCACATGGGAATTTTCTTTACCCCCAAACAAGAGTGCCCACACTTAACTAAAAATAATTTAAAAAAATGCTCACTTTTCCTTTTCTTTTCCGAATATAAAAGTGAACAAGAAAATTGAAAGGATCTCCGTAAAAAGTTTGGTAAGTCATGCTAGATAAGAAATACATTTTTAGAAGGATAAATTTTATTGTCTTCATCTCTTACAGTTTTCTCAGCATTCTCAATGATTTAAACATTACTACTATCCCTTTACCAATTGGTTTATCTGTTTGTATTATTTTATTTTTATGCTTCAACTCTATTTTTGAGCAGAACAATGATTACCACAAAAATAATAAGCTCTGAAAATTCCATTGTCATGTCATTTTAGAAAAATGCAAAAACTGCCTCATCTTGATAGATGGGGTGGAATTTTCGTGTCATGAATTTACTATCTTTTGCCCCAAAACAAAAATGCCCCAGCATAAGCAGGGTATCTAGGCATTTAATCCAAAGTAAAACACAAACCAAACGACATAGGTTACGAGGAGGAGAAAAAGCGAGTAGAGAGTCACAAAGGTAATTTTCCACAAGAACTTGGTTTGTCGTCGTTCCAGTTTTGCAAATAGAAGATTCCCTCCATAAACACAAGCAACAAAAACGATAAAAGCCACCAAGCGGACTCCGATAGCAAAAGCAAATAAGTTATACATAGGGCAACCTCCTTGACTTAAAAACTATAGGGAATTATGACAAACGATAAATTCCACTTCCATTATCAAGATAACATACTTTCTTTATTTTTGCAAACGCTTCCCAATAAGTAACTCTGTGACTTTCTCGTTCCCGTCTTTTACTAATTTTTCATTTTGTGGTATAATTGAAATAATTGTAACGAATCAAGGTCAATCTAGACACAAAATGGAATGAAATCAAGCAAATCTATGCTAAAAGTTTGGAATAAGCTGACCTGTAAAATAGAAAGGAACTATATGATTTACAAAGTTTTTTATCAAGAAACAAAAGAACGTAGCCCACGACGTGAAACAACACGCGCACTATACCTAGACATCGATGCCAGCTCAGAACTTGAGGGCCGTATCGCTGCTCGCCAACTTGTCGAAGAAAATCGCCCAGAGTACAATATCGAGTATATCGAACTCTTGTCTGACAAATTGCTAGATTACGAAAAAGAAACTGGCGCCTTCGAAATCACGGAGTTCTAATATGGCCTACACTCTTAAACCTGAAGAAGTTGGCGTTTTTGCCATCGGTGGTCTGGGAGAAATCGGGAAAAACACATACGGAATTGAATACCAAGACGAGATTATCATCGTCGATGCTGGGATTAAATTCCCAGAAGATGATTTGCTGGGTATCGACTACGTCATTCCTGATTACTCATACATCGTGGACAATATCGACCGCGTCAAGGCTGTCTTAATCACACACGGACACGAGGATCACATCGGTGGGATTCCTTTCCTGCTCAAGCAAGCAAATGTCCCTATCTATGCTGGTCCGCTTGCCCTGGCTTTGATCCGTGGGAAACTCGAAGAACACGGCCTCTTGCGCAACGCCAAACTTTACGAAATCAATCACAACACTGAGTTGACCTTTAAAAATCTCAAGGCAACTTTCTTTAGAACGACTCACTCTATTCCAGAGCCTTTGGGGATTGTCATTCATACTCCTCAAGGAAAAATCGTCTGTACAGGTGACTTCAAGTTCGACTTTACTCCAGTTGGAGAACCTGCAGACTTGCACCGTATGGCTGCCCTTGGCGAAGAAGGCGTGCTCTGTCTCCTGTCTGACTCGACAAATGCGGAAGTCCCTACCTTTACCAACTCTGAAAAAGTCGTTGGTCAGTCCATCATGAAGATTATCCAAGGTATTGAAGGACGTATCATCTTTGCATCCTTTGCCTCAAATATCTTCCGTCTCCAACAAGCAACAGAAGCCGCTGTTAAGACTGGACGCAAGATTGCGGTCTTTGGTCGTTCGATGGAAAAGGCCATTGTTAACGGAATCGAGCTTGGCTACATCAAAGCTCCAAAAGGAACCTTTATCGAGCCAAACGAAATCAAAGATTACCCTGCAGGCGAGGTTCTGATCCTCTGTACAGGTAGTCAAGGCGAGCCTATGGCGGCCCTCTCTCGTATCGCCAACGGAACCCACCGTCAGGTGCAACTCCAACCAGGCGATACTGTTATCTTCTCTTCAAGTCCAATCCCTGGAAATACGACTAGCGTCAACAAGCTGATTAACATCATTTCAGAAGCTGGTGTCGAAGTTATCCACGGTAAGGTTAACAATATCCATACATCTGGACACGGTGGTCAGCAAGAGCAAAAACTCATGCTCCGCTTGATTAAGCCAAAATACTT
>CAJNCE010000032.1:0-5410 GCA_905221185.1 bacterium
CGGATATTACGTATGTGGCAGATCCGCAAAAAGCTGTAGTGAAAGTATTCAATACAACAACAGGAAAAGAGGTAGAAATACCAGCTGAGAAAGTAAGTATTGATAACGGAACAACAGATTCAGCAATTCCAACAAAATCTTTAGAAGATAAGATTGCAGACCTAGAAAAACGTGGATATGTAGTTGAGAATAAAGACTTGTTGAAAGATCAAAAATTCGATAAAGAAAAAGATCCAACAGATGGAGATCCAACACAAGTATTCAAATTGAAAGTACACGAGAAACTTGTGCCGGTGACACCGCCAACAGACGACAAACCAATTACACCTGGAACACCAATTGATCCAACTACACCAGTAGATCCAAACAATCCAAATGATCCAACGATTCCAAGATGGACAGAGGACTTAATCAAGAAACTAGAAACTACAAAACAAGTAACACGTACAATTAACTATGTTGACGAAGAAGGAAACATAGTTTCTGAACCATCAACAGACAAAGTTACATTCACACGTGAAACTAAGATTAACGTAGTAACAGGTGAAATTACGTATGGAGACTGGAAAGCAGTTGATGGAGATAGTACATTTGATGCGGTGAAATCACCAGTAGTTAAAGGTTACATCTTAAAAGACCCAACTCAAAAAGTAGTTGAGAAAGAAACTGTTAAATCAGATGCAAAAGATGAAACAATCACGGTGGCTTACACTAAAGTAGGTTCATATGTACCAAAAGTACCAGAAGGAGTAACTCCACCAAGTCCAACACCGTATGACAACGATCCACAGGATCCAAGTAAAGTGGTAACACCAAACCCAGAAAAACCACAAGATCCAAACGATCCAAACAGTCCGAAAGTACCAGTACTTCCACAAGTACCAGGACATACTCCGATAATACCAAAAGACCCAACAAAACCAGTGAGTCCAGAAAACCCACTAGTACCGTTAACACCGGTGGATCCAAACCATCCAGAAAAAGGATATAACGTACCACCAGTACCAACAACACCAGGTCAAGATACGCCAATCGAGTATGTAAAAGACGGACAACAACGTGCAATTACAAGCTTTGTAGATCCAAGTGGAAATGAAATCGAGCCACCAGTAACAGATACAGGTGATTCAAACACACCACTTACAAAAGACGGTGAAGTAGCCAAGACAATTGCGAAGTTGAAAGCACAAGGATATGACGTTGTAAGTAATAATTATCCATCTAAAGGAACATTTGACAATGATCCTAAGGTTGATCAATACTACAAGGTGACACTAGTGCCACACGTTGAGCCAGTGAAGCCATTTGATCCAACTCAACCGAAAAATGAAGATAATCCAAAACCGGAACCAGGAAAACCAATTGACCCTAATAATCCGGAAGGACCAAAATGGACGGAAGAGTTAATCAAGCAACTAGTTACTAAGAAAGAAGTTTCGCGTACAATCACTTATGTTGATGAAGATGGAAATCGAATTACTTATACTGCTAATGGTAAAGAAACAACATCACCGGTCATTAACAAAGCGACATTCACTCGTGGAGCTAAGGTGAATGCTGTAACAGGCGAAGTGACTCATGATTCAACATGGGTTGCTAAGGGAGAGAATTTTGAAAAAGTAACATCTCCAGTAGTACCTGGTTACATCCTAAAAGATACTAACCAAAAAGAAGTCGCTTCTGAAACAGTTGATCAAAATACTAAAGATAAAGCTATCGAAGTAGTTTACAAAAAACTTGGTTCATGGGTGCCAAGAATTCCAGAAGGAGTAACACCTCCAACTGGAACTGATTTAACACCTAAACCATATCCAAATGATCCTACAGATCCGACGAAACCAGGAACTGATAAGCCGAAAGTACCTACAATCCCAGGATATACACCAATGGTGCCAACAGACCCAACGAAACCAGTGAGTCCAACGAACCCACTGAAACCGTTAGATCCAACTCCAAACGGTGGATATGAAGTGCCGAATATACCAACAGATCCATCTAAGGATATTCCAATCACGTATGTAAAAGATGGCCAAAAAGTTATCGTGAACTTTGTAGACGATAAAGGGAATGTAGTAGCGCCGACTATTTTAGAATCTGGTAAGTCAGGTGAGAAATTCACACAAGCTGGATTAGTATCTTCAACAATTGAAGAGCTAAAAGCTAAAGGTTATACAGTAGAGTCAAGCACTTATCCAGAAGAAAAAGATAGAATTTTCGATAAGGATAGTAGTGTAGATCAAATCTACACAGTTACAGTCAAACCAAATCCAGATACACCTAAACAAAAAGCTATCATCAAGTTTGTTGTCGTAGGTGAAGATGGAAAAGAAACTGAACTTGTAACTTCAAGAATCACTACTACAGGTATTACAGGACAAACAATCCCAACAAATGCCTTCAACGAAGAATTGAAGAAACTAACTGGGGACCCAACTACTAATGGTGATTACGAAGTGGTAGAAAATCCACTGAAAGATGGAGCAACATTTGACAAAGTAAAAGATGAAGAAGGAAAAGATCCGTCTCAAGTCTTTACTGTGAAATTGCGTCAAATCAACGTTATTCCACCAACACCAAGAATTGTGGAACGTTCAGGTGGAAATACTGTGGAAGTTTCAGTACCAAATAAAGATGCGGATACATTATCTATTACATTTACAAAACGAAATAGTACTGAAAAAGAAACTATCGTTACGAAGAAAGATAAAGATGGTACATGGAAGATTGAAAAAGCTCCAAAAGGAGTTACAATCAATCCAACAAATGGTCTTGTTTATATTCCAAGTAAGCAAGTTCAACCGAAGACATGGGTAGAAACGCAAACAAAACATAAATACAAACAAAGTAAGATTGTTAGAGTTATGCCGAACATTCATGATTTAAAAGAATTTGTAGGAACTACAGAATGGATTGATGTAAATGGAAAAGTATTGAAACCTCTTGAAAAAGGTGTTCATGAGAAAGAAAAATTTGAAAATTACGTTTGGTTAGAAAGTATCCTTGAAGGAGATAAAATTATACACATCTACTTTAATGGAACACCATCAGTAGACAAACCAGAATACAAGATTACAGTATGGTTTGATAAAGATGGTAATCCAATTAAACCAGACCAACCAGGTACTCATGAAGCAGGAAATATTCCTGGATATAGATTGATTACGACTACAACGAAAGATGGTGTAACGATTCATAGATTTGAAAAGATACCGCCAGTTCTTCCTGATGAGCCAATTCCAGGTAGACCTGAGGAGCCAAGACCACAACCAAATCCAGAGCATCCAAATGTTCCGACACCAAGTCCAGAACTACCGAACCAAGAGACTCCAATACCAGAACCAGATACTCCAAGTCCTGAAACTCCAGTGAATCCAGACCCAGAAGTTCCGACTTACGAGACAGGTAAGAGAGAGGAGTTGCCAAATACAGGTACCAAAGCCAATGCTGGCTTAGCTGGTGCAGGTCTCTTGACCTTGTTAGCTGGTCTAGGACTAGGATTCTTCAAGAAAAAAGAAGATGAATCCGAATAATATAGAAAATGTTGCTTCCTGCCAAAAGTTGGATGAATGATCCGACTTTTGGCTTGGAGTCAACAATCTATAAACTAACATAAATATAAAATTGAGGAAAATATGTCAAGACAATCAACTAAGAATAAAAAATATGCCTTACGCAAAATCGGAAAAGTTTTCGGTTCCTGTGTAGTGGCGACTGTCATTACCCTAGCTGGTGCTGCGATTATGGCACCAAGTGTTACAGTTTATGCTTCAGGTAATGAATCAGGTGGACAACCTGTTACAGATATTTCTGCTGCAAGTGAGGGGTATGAAGTTCGAGTGCCTAAAGGTAAAAAATATGTAAGAAATGATGAAATCGAAAGTCATACGCCAGTATTGAAAGAAACAGGTCATGATGGTAGAAGTTTTATCTTAAAAGCTGAACCAAAAGATGATGATCCAGAGTTAACTGAAAATAATATTTTTGGTTATTTTTATGATAATCCTATGGAAGGATTGTTTAAAAAATTATATGATGAAGATGAGGATGGAGTGATTGATGACAAATATAAAAGGGCTGATGCTGATACTATAAATGAGCATGCAGGTGAAGATCTTAATGATCCAAATATTCCAGATTTGAAAGAACCTAGAGTAAGTGAAATTGACCCTAAATATCCTCATCGTGTTGATGCAGGGTTAACGAATATTACTAATATATATGACAAAAATAACGATGGAAAACCCGATGGAGCTGATGGTGAGATTGATGATCAGGATACTATTGTAGAGGCTAATAAACCAATAACAGCAGATCCAAAGGCAGAAGAAAATGTTGTGAAAGAAGATGGGACAGTTGTCTTATCTAAGTATTATCGTATCCATGTTAACGAAGAAGATACAGCCGACAAAGTCGATGATATTTATGAAGTTGGGACTAAACCGAAAGTAGAGAAAACACCAATTCCATTTGAAACAACCTACGAACGTGATGATTCTATTCCAAAAGGAGAAGAACGTGAAGTAACAGCTGGTGTCAATGGTGAAAAGGTCACAACAACTACTTATGAAGTGAATCCTAAAACAGGTGATGTAACTGCTAATACACCAACAAGTGAAACAACAAACCCTACAACAAGAGTTGTAAAACGTGGTACACAACCAAAAGTAGAAAGAACAGAAATTCCATTCCCAACTCGTTATGAACGTGATGATTCAGTTCCAGAAGGAACAGAAAATGAAGTAACAGCAGGTAAGAATGGTGAAACTGTTAAGACAACGACTTATAATATTGATGAAAATACAGGTGTTGTAACTCCAAATGAACCAACAACAGCAACAACAGACCCTGTAACTCGTGTTGTAAAACGTGGTACACAACCGAAAGTAGAAAGAACAGAAATTCCATTCCCAACTCGTTATGAACGTGACGATTCAGTTCCAGAAGGAACAGAAAATGAAGTTACAGCAGGTAAGAATGGTGAAACTGTTAAGACAACGACTTATAATATTGATGAAAATACAGGTGTTGTAACTCCAAATGAACCAACAACAGCAACAACAGACCCTGTAACTCGTGTTGTAAAACGTGGTACACAACCAAAAGTAGAGAAAACACCAATTCCATTTGAAACTCGTTATGAACGTGATGATTCAGTTCCAGAAGGAACAGAAGAAGTAGTAACAGCAGGTGTCGATGGAGAAACTGTTAAGACAACTACTTATGAACTAAACCCAACAACAGGTGAAGTGACTGCAAATGAACCAAAAACAACTACTACAAATCCAGTAACTAAAGTTGTAAAACGTGGTACACAACCAAAAGTAGAAAGAACGCCAATTCCATTTGAAACTCGTTATGAACGTGATGATTCAGTTCCAGAAGGAACAGAAGAAGTAGTAACAGCAGGTGT
>CAJNCE010000033.1:0-5239 GCA_905221185.1 bacterium
AGCTAAGCGACTTCCATATCTCACAGGGGGCAACCCCCAACTACTTCCGGCGTTCTAGGGCTTAACTTCTGTGTTCGGCATGGGTACAGGTGTATCTCCTAGGCTATCGTCACTTAACTCTGAGTAATACCTACTCAAAATTGAATATCTATTCAAATCAAGAAAACCTTGCGCTTTCATATTCTCAGTTACTTTGGATAAGTCCTCGAGCTATTAGTATTAGTCCGCTACATGTGTCGCCACACTTCCACTTCTAACCTATCTACCTGATCATCTCTCAGGGCTCTTACTGATATAAAATCATGGGAAATCTCATCTTGAGGTGGGTTTCACACTTAGATGCTTTCAGCGTTTATCCCTTCCCTACATAGCTACCCAGCGATGCCTTTGGCAAGACAACTGGTACACCAGCGGTAAGTCCACTCTGGTCCTCTCGTACTAGGAGCAGATCCTCTCAAATTTCCTACGCCCGCGACGGATAGGGACCGAACTGTCTCACGACGTTCTGAACCCAGCTCGCGTGCCGCTTTAATGGGCGAACAGCCCAACCCTTGGGACCGACTACAGCCCCAGGATGCGACGAGCCGACATCGAGGTGCCAAACCTCCCCGTCGATGTGAACTCTTGGGGGAGATAAGCCTGTTATCCCCAGGGTAGCTTTTATCCGTTGAGCGATGGCCCTTCCATACGGAACCACCGGATCACTAAGCCCGACTTTCGTCCCTGCTCGAGTTGTAGCTCTCGCAGTCAAGCTCCCTTATACCTTTACACTCTGCGAATGATTTCCAACCATTCTGAGGGAACCTTTGGGCGCCTCCGTTACCTTTTAGGAGGCGACCGCCCCAGTCAAACTGCCCGTCAGACACTGTCTCCGATAGGGATCACCTATCCGGGTTAGAGTGGCCATAACACAAGGGTAGTATCCCAACATCGTCTCCTTCGAAACTGGCGTCCCGATCTCTTAGACTCCTACCTATCCTGTACATGTGGTACAGACACTCAATATCAAACTGCAGTAAAGCTCCATGGGGTCTTTCCGTCCTGTCGCGGGTAACCTGCATCTTCACAGGTACTAAAATTTCACCGAGTCTCTCGTTGAGACAGTGCCCAAATCATTACGCCTTTCGTGCGGGTCGGAACTTACCCGACAAGGAATTTCGCTACCTTAGGACCGTTATAGTTACGGCCGCCGTTTACTGGGGCTTCAATTCATACCTTCGCTTGCGCTAAGCACTCCTCTTAACCTTCCAGCACCGGGCAGGCGTCACCCCCTATACATCATCTTACGATTTAGCAGAGAGCTGTGTTTTTGATAAACAGTTGCTTGGGCCTATTCACTGCGGCTGACTTAAAGTCAGCACCCCTTCTCCCGAAGTTACGGGGTCATTTTGCCGAGTTCCTTAACGAGAGTTCTCTCGCTCACCTGAGGCTACTCGCCTCGACTACCTGTGTCGGTTTGCGGTACGGGTAGAGTATGTTTAAACGCTAGAAGCTTTTCTTGGCAGTGTGACGTCACTAACTTCGCTACTAAACTTCGCTCCCCATCACAGCTCAATGTTACAGATATAAGCATTTGACTCATATCACACCTCACTGCTTAGACAGACACTTCCAATCGTCTGCTTTAGTTAGCCTACTGCGTCCCTCCATCACTACATACTCTAGTACAGGAATATCAACCTGTTGTCCATCGGATACACCTTTCGGTCTCTCCTTAGGTCCCGACTAACCCAGGGCGGACGAGCCTTCCCCTGGAAACCTTAGTCTTACGGTGGACAGGATTCTCACCTGTCTTTCGCTACTCATACCGGCATTCTCACTTCTATGCGTTCCAGCACTCCTCACGGTACACCTTCTTCACACATAGAACGCTCTCCTACCATACCTATAAAGGTATCCACAGCTTCGGTAAATTGTTTTAGCCCCGGTACATTTTCGGCGCAGGGTCACTCGACTAGTGAGCTATTACGCACTCTTTGAATGAATAGCTGCTTCTAAGCTAACATCCTAGTTGTCTGTGCAACCCCACATCCTTTTCCACTTAACAATTATTTTGGGACCTTAGCTGGTGGTCTGGGCTGTTTCCCTTTCGACTACGGATCTTAGCACTCGCAGTCTGACTGCCGACCATAATTCATTGGCATTCGGAGTTTATCTGAGATTGGTAATCCGGGATGGACCCCTCACCCAAACAGTGCTCTACCTCCAAGAATCTTAATGTCGACGCTAGCCCTAAAGCTATTTCGGAGAGAACCAGCTATCTCCAAGTTCGTTTGGAATTTCTCCGCTACCCACAAGTCATCCAAGCACTTTTCAACGTGCCCTGGTTCGGTCCTCCAGTGCGTCTTACCGCACCTTCAACCTGCTCATGGGTAGGTCACATGGTTTCGGGTCTACGTCATGATACTAATCCGCCCTATTCAGACTCGGTTTCCCTACGGCTCCGTCTCTTCAACTTAACCTCGCATCATAACGTAACTCGCCGGTTCATTCTACAAAAGGCACGCTCTCACCCATTAACGGGCTCGAACTTGTTGTAGGCACACGGTTTCAGGTTCTATTTCACTCCCCTCCCGGGGTGCTTTTCACCTTTCCCTCACGGTACTGGTTCACTATCGGTCACTAGGGAGTATTTAGGGTTGGGAGATGGTCCTCCCAGATTCCGACGGGATTTCTCGTGTCCCGCCGTACTCAGGATACTGCTAGGTACAAAGACTATTTTAAATACGAGGCTATTACTCTCTTTGGCTGATCTTCCCAAATCATTCTTCTATAATCTTTGAGTCCACATTGCAGTCCTACAACCCCGAAGAGTAAACTCTTCGGTTTGCCCTTCTGCCGTTTCGCTCGCCGCTACTAAGGCAAT
The DNA here is from genome assembly GCA_905221185.1 of bacterium. Classification (GTDB taxonomy): domain Bacteria; phylum Bacillota; class Bacilli; order Lactobacillales; family Streptococcaceae; genus Streptococcus. The sequence goes on from CAJNCE010000033.1 coordinate 2,867, forward strand.
CGCTTTTGCTTTCTCTTCCTGCAGCTACTTAGATGTTTCAGTTCACTGCGTCTTCCTCCTCACATCCTTAACAGATGCGGGTAACAGGTAGTACCTGTTGGGTTCCCCCATTCGGAAATCCCTGGATCATCGCTTACTTACAGCTACCCAAGGCATATCGTCGTTTGTCACGTCCTTCTTCGGCTCCTAGTGCCAAGGCATCCACCGTGCGCCCTTATTAACTTAACCTTATTTTTGACCTTTCAGTCATAAACTCTTTTAATACTACAGCGTTTCGGTTTATTTTCTTGTTACTATTTGATATAGATATTCAATTTTCAATGTGCATTACTTGGTGATCTCTCACCAATGGAGCCTAGCGGGATCGAACCGCTGACCTCCTGCGTGCAAAGCAGGCGCTCTCCCAGCTGAGCTAAGGCCCCACAAGACCTCTCAAGACTAAACAAGACCAATGCGCAGTTCCTTATCCTTAGAAAGGAGGTGATCCAGCCGCACCTTCCGATACGGCTACCTTGTTACGACTTCACCCCAATCATCTATCCCACCTTAGGCGGCTGGCTCCTTACGGTTACCTCACCGACTTCGGGTGTTACAAACTCTCGTGGTGTGACGGGCGGTGTGTACAAGGCCCGGGAACGTATTCACCGCGGCGTGCTGATCCGCGATTACTAGCGATTCCGACTTCATGTAGGCGAGTTGCAGCCTACAATCCGAACTGAGACTGGCTTTAAGAGATTAGCTTGCCGTCACCGGCTTGCGACTCGTTGTACCAGCCATTGTAGCACGTGTGTAGCCCAGGTCATAAGGGGCATGATGATTTGACGTCATCCCCACCTTCCTCCGGTTTATTACCGGCAGTCTCGCTAGAGTGCCCAACTGAATGATGGCAACTAACAATAGGGGTTGCGCTCGTTGCGGGACTTAACCCAACATCTCACGACACGAGCTGACGACAACCATGCACCACCTGTCACCTCTGTCCCGAAGGAAAGCTCTATCTCTAGAGCGGTCAGAGGGATGTCAAGACCTGGTAAGGTTCTTCGCGTTGCTTCGAATTAAACCACATGCTCCACCGCTTGTGCGGGCCCCCGTCAATTCCTTTGAGTTTCAACCTTGCGGTCGTACTCCCCAGGCGGAGTGCTTAATGCGTTAGCTGCGGCACTAAACCCCGGAAAGGGTCTAACACCTAGCACTCATCGTTTACGGCGTGGACTACCAGGGTATCTAATCCTGTTTGCTCCCCACGCTTTCGAGCCTCAGCGTCAGTTACAAGCCAGAGAGCCGCTTTCGCCACCGGTGTTCCTCCATATATCTACGCATTTCACCGCTACACATGGAATTCCACTCTCCCCTCTTGCACTCAAGTTAAACAGTTTCCAAAGCGTACTATGGTTAAGCCACAGCCTTTAACTTCAGACTTATCTAACCGCCTGCGCTCGCTTTACGCCCAATAAATCCGGACAACGCTCGGGACCTACGTATTACCGCGGCTGCTGGCACGTAGTTAGCCGTCCCTTTCTGGTAAGATACCGTCACAGTGTGAACTTTCCACTCTCACACTCGTTCTTCTCTTACAACAGAGCTTTACGATCCGAAAACCTTCTTCACTCACGCGGCGTTGCTCGGTCAGACTTCCGTCCATTGCCGAAGATTCCCTACTGCTGCCTCCCGTAGGAGTCTGGGCCGTGTCTCAGTCCCAGTGTGGCCGATCACCCTCTCAGGTCGGCTATGTATCGTCGCCTTGGTGAGCCGTTACCCCACCAACTAGCTAATACAACGCAGGTCCATCTGGTAGTGATGCAATTGCACCTTTTAAGCAAATGTCATGCAACATCTACTGTTATGCGGTATTAGCTATCGTTTCCAATAGTTATCCCCCGCTACCAGGCAGGTTACCTACGCGTTACTCACCCGTTCGCAACTCATCCAGAAGAGCAAGCTCCTCCTTCAGCGTTCTACTTGCATGTATTAGGCACGCCGCCAGCGTTCGTCCTGAGCCAGGATCAAACTCTCATTAAAAGTTTGAGTTCTCACTCATTTCTGTCACTGACAGATTTATTGTTTTTTCATTGTTCAGTACTACAACCTTAGTTGTAGTGCCCTGCACATTGGTTCGTCTTGTTCAGTTTTCAAAGGTCTTTGTCGCTTACTTCTCTCAAACGACAACTATATTAGTATATCACAGTCGCTTTCGCTTGTCAACACTTTTTTGAAACTTTTTTAAGTTTTTTTTATCAAGTGCCTCAACCGCAACATACCATAGTCCGTACGGGATTCGAACCCGTGTTACCGCCGTGAAAAGGCGGTGTCTTAACCCCTTGACCAACGGACCAGAGTTGTTATTTTCAACTCTTACTATTATACCGACTTTTT
>CAJNCE010000034.1:0-4805 GCA_905221185.1 bacterium
CTTCTATTATTGTTTTTTCTTCCTCTGTTAATCGCAAACAGATTTGTCTCTTTTTTTCTTCCAAAACTTACCCTTTCTAATGATAGCATATAGCTAGCTTAATTATATCATATAGCTATCTTAATGCTATACAGCTAATTCTTTTATTTTATTAAAGATTTCTTGTTTCTGTTCTTCATTTAAAAGATTAAATTCATTCAGCATTGATTTCTGTCGATCTGACTTTTCTCTTGCTCTACTAGTTTTCAGAATCTCTAAAAAATCTAAATCCCCCAATTTTGCAACTTCTGATAAAAGTTGCAAAGAGGTCAAAACAGATTCATCAATCCACTTAATTGTCTTATCTAAAGATGGATCAAGGTTTTTACTTTTTAACTTAACTCCTTCAGAATTTTTAATAAAAGTATTCCAAAATTCGCTTGTCTTCCATCTAGCTTTATTTTTGTCTGAACCTCGATCTACAAAACGAATCAGCCCAGCTAAAACTTTTAGATAAAGTTCCGCAAAATCTACTCCTGTTTTTAACTTATTTATAAAATCAGTAGCCTTTTCTCGCTTTAGAACAATTTCGTACCTTTGCCAGAAATCATAAGAGCAAAAGAGTTTCTTCTCTTCTTGTTCTCTTTTCTTATCATAGAAACGTATCATCATTAAAGATTGTCTATTACCAAAGTAAATTGTTTTGCCTTTGCTATTCCCATTATTATCAAGTTTTTCAGCTTTTTTAAAATCTAAAGCACTATCAATGTTTCTCGTTCGAGACAAAGAAATAACTTCCCCCTTTTTTATTTTTTCTTCCATCACATCAAAATCTAACAATCCCTGAAAATCATCTAACGCAATATCAAGTCTAGAATAACGAACCTTTAAATCATCTAAAAGTTTAAACCATTCGATCCAATTTTTTTCTTGTTCTAAAATTCTGCACCCTTGACCTGAAAATTCAAAATGAACTCCCATTTTTACAATTCTATCCAATTTTTCAGCATTCTCTTCATCAAATTCATTGAATTTAACTTCATTGTAGTAGATGTTTATATAGTTTTGAATTGACATTGATCGATTATAACCGTGCCGTCCCGTTTCTTTTTCTAAAAAAGGCAAATTATCAAGACCCATTTTTTCCAAAAATCCCTTTACCGCACTCTTCCCAATCCCGTTTATATCTGATTGAATTGTAAAACTAAGCCAGTCTATAAGGTAATTATTTTCTATCATTTGTATTTAAAGCACCCCTAAATTCAGTATATTGTATTTATAGCCCCCCTAATTAGCATGTGGGGGCTATCTCGAGAGCTTCTTAGCTCCCGATTTTTTCCTTATTTCTATAGTTCTTTTTTCTGGCTTCCAGCCAGACCGGATCAGCCACCCAAACAATCACGCTGATCTTGCCTTTATTCAAGATTTCAGCAATAAAAAACTTTTTCTTCGCTAGCTTCCAGCTGCTTGAAAAACTTTTTTATTGCTCGCAAGCGATCTTGAATAAAAGCATCTTCTCTGTTTTTGTCTCGACATCAAGCCGAACCAAACAAAAAAGATTTAAATTAGTCGGCTTTGATTATAATATTCTAACAGAGAAGAGCGATCGCTCCGCTCCTGCCTCAAGAAAGAGCAAAACTTTTTGTAACCACGAAATTATAGTAAAGAACAAGATAAAAAAGCGATAGCATTCGCCACCGCTTTGTTTTTTCACTATTTTTCTACACAGATTATTCCAAGTTAAGTCTATTGCTTTTCGATACAATTTTTGTTATAATCTTCCTGTAGAAGAAATTAGTGAAAAGCATTCGAAGGTTTGGCGATTGGAGAATGCTTTTTCTTTTTCATCTTATTTAATTATACTCTCTTTTTTTTTAATTGTAAACATTATTTCAATTCATTTAAAAAAAGTAAATGAGGAAATCTCACAAATCTGAGATCAATTTCAGAAGAATTTAAACACCACCCCTCCCCAACACTTAAAGGAAAGTTGGGGATTTTTTGCGCTCTCTCTTGAAATGCGACATTTTTAGTTTGTTCGCCACTATTACCAAGCACAAAAATGGAAAAAAATTGCTCACGAAGAGCCGTTGGTAAAACTGTAGCATTTGCTTGCTGAAGCCCTAAGATAACGAAAACACCAAGCGCTCTGCCCTCTAAAATGATTTGATATAGATAATTTAATAGTTCAGATAATTCTTTTTTATCTAGCTTTAGTTGCAAACTTGCAAATTCGTCGATCATTAAAATCTTTAAACTCAATCCATTTTCTGTTGCAACTGATGATATCGCCCAGCCTTCTTGCTGTCGTCGCTGTTTTCTTCGCTCCATTTCCAGAAAAGTTTGACGAACCTCTTCTATTATTTCTTCTTTTGATGTTGCAGACCTGCAACCTAATTTTCTTGAAAAATCAGCTAAATCACTAAGTTTTGGATCGCATACAGAAACATCAGCATTTTTTACTTTATAAAATAATAATAGATAAAGCAAACTATACGTTTTTCCAGACCCTGTTTGACCAGTCAGCAACAAGTGAGCAAAAGCGTTGATTGAAGTTAATCGATCAATAACAATAAGATCAGATCTCCAGTTTATATCAGCTATTTCATCAATTTTTCTAATTTTTATCTGTCTATCAAAATCTATTCTTTCTAATTTAAAAATTAGTTGATTTCTTTCTTCAGTATTAGATACCATCATCTGTCTAAAGCCTTGAAAAACAGGAGAGAGATCTAGTTTTTCTAATTTTTCAAAATTATCTATTGAACTATTTATTTTAACTAATATTGAAAAATCTGATTTTCTAAAAATCTCAATTTTTGGCAGTTTAACGAAAAACTGATTTTCTCTATTAGATTTTAATTTTACGTAAAAACCTGCATTTATTAACTCTCTTTCTAATTTTATCTTAGCAATCATAAAATTAAAAAAATCTTTTTTTGTTTTCATAAAATCAAATCTATAAAGAAAATAAACAATTATAGAAACAAAGACAACAAATGCTATTAATCTAAAAAATGGAATGATAAATAACAAAAGAGACAGGATAAACAACATCAATAGTTGTTTATCCAGTTCTTTTTCTTTTGATACTATTTTAAAATTATCTATCATCTTTAATCACTTGAACATTAGTTGATTCAATAGATAAGTTTTGAGAAAAATCGCCCCAAACTTTGGCAGTTCCTTTAATTTTAAGTTTCGAACCTCGCTTAATTCCGACTTTAGTAGCTTTCGGAATTTTAATAGATATCTTCTCATACTCGTTACTAATTTCTTGATTATTATAATTCGTATCATCTTTAGTAATAACACATTCTAGTCTCATACCTGCAACTTCATCAGTTGCCTTCCCATTGTCATAAAGATAATAAGGTTTTGAATCCAAAAACGTAATTTCTTTATCTGCTAAAAATCCATCCAAATCAAATTGTAAAAACTGTTTTAAACCTCTCATTACAAAGTACCTCTTTTTTTAATTTTAATATCTATTACTAGTATAGATTCTTTTTTTAAAAAAATTGAAGATAAAAAATAATATCAAACTTTTGTTGTTGTTTTCAAATGATCATTCAATTTTTTTAATTCATCTACAAAGTGTTTGCTAGAATCTGGAGAGCGATCAAATAATTCATTTAAAACAATATCATTTTCTTCGCAAACCTTTTTTCTCTCTTCAGAACCAACTGGAAACGGTCCATCTTCACGCGTCAAAACATCCAAAGTAAGCTGATAAAAAATAGGTTCTAATTCTTCAAGCTCAATATCAGTTAAAGATGATACATAGTCATCCATCAAAACAAAGACAATACCCAGCCATTTTCTTGTTTCTTGGTCTTTTATCATTTTAGTTCTCCTCAAAACCATACTCTTCAGCGATTACGTCAATTCTTTTTGGACCCCAGTATAATAAAACATCATTCAATTCTTCTTCATAGATATCATAGTCACATCTCATAACTGCTTCCCTCAGACGGTCCATAAAACCCTCTTGCAAAATAAAGACTGCAATACGATTAACGACAGATGAAACAAAATCATCAAAAAACTTATTCAATTCTTTTTCTGTCATTGATGAGCAGTACAAAAATCGAAAATTATTATTAAGACTATCCAAAGTTTGTTTCTTTACTTTAAATGTTGGAATAAATTCAAAAAACTTTTTCAAAAGTAAATCAAATTCCATTGAATATCCGTAAGAAAACTCTTCCAGCATTTGACCCATAATATCTAAAAGAAAAGATTTAAATTCGTCTTTGTTATTATCAAAGATATGATTTCTAATCATTTCTCTTTGCACATCATCGCCAACATATTGCATTGTTTTTCACCTATAAGTTTTACGTTTTTTATAAAACTTTCCTTTTTTCATTTTTTCTATTATAATCTCTTCTTTCTAAAAAAATTGAAGATAAAAAAAAGCGATACAAATCGCTCTTTTTTATTTTTTAAATAATCGTGACCAAAATCCTTTTTTACTTTCTTTCGACTCAATTAAGATCTGATTTGATTTTAGCTTTTCATTAAGACCCAAAACAATTCCTTCATAATAAGATCGAACATCTTTTAGTACCTCATTACAAGATTTCCTTTCCTCAATTGCTAGCTGTCTTAACTCAACATTTTCAGATTTTAAAACTTCAATTTCATCAGATAGCTTATTGATAGCATTTTCCATCTCTGTGCTATCATTCAGCAATCTCTTTAAAATAAAAGCGTTAACCGTTAAATTATCAGCTTTTGCTTTTTCTTCTATTATTGTTTTTTCTTCCTCTGTTAATCGCAAACAGATTTGTCTCTTTTTTTCTTCCAAAACTTACCCTTTC
>CAJNCE010000035.1:0-4615 GCA_905221185.1 bacterium
ATATCGAAAAAGGTGTATATTTTTTAGTATCAAACTAGAAAACTAGACAAAAAAACTTCAAAACTGTATACAACTTGCCATGCTCTTTCTGTTCGTATATCCACGATTTCGCTATCCCTTACTCCACTAGCTCACGATAATCAGACTTGAGAATAACTATTTGGTTCACCGATAGCGGGAGGCCCACGGAGGACTTACACCTCAGATTCTCAACATGCCCGTCGTACACAAAAAAAATCACTCCCTGACTAGGCGAGTGATTTTTGGGCTACTGTTAAAAAGAGTTCTGAGTAATTTCCTTGAAACAAGTCTTCAGCGCTATAGAGGATCTGACTATGCACAGATGAAAAACCATGCTCAATTAGCTTGTTTTCCAATTCAGGCAATTCAAAGCCGTGATGGCTGGTCTCCGTCTTGGTAAAATCAGCAATGAGGAGTTTCCCATCTTCCCTCAAATGCTGATGAAACAGTGAGAGAGCTGCATCCAAATCAGGCATATGGTGAAGAACCCGACTAACAACAATGAGATCAAACTCTTTCTCCAAGGGATTTTCCAGTAAATCCTGCTCCAAAAACTGGATATTCTTGATTTCTTGCTGCTCTGCTTTCAAACGAGCTTGCTCCAGCATTTTCTCAGAAATGTCTACAAGAGTGACAGACTTAGCCTGCTTGGCTAGGGGCAAGGCTAAGAGCCCCGTCCCACCACCGAAATCCAAAATTTCTTTGTCTGATAGAAGATCAATCTGTTTCTCGACTGCTTGATAAACCAAGTTTGCAAGGAAGATATTTTTAGGTGAATCAAAAGTTTCTGCTTTGTGGTTAAAATCATGTTTCATATTTTTAGTTTAGCACAAAGTAGTTGAATTGACTAGGAATTCTCTTTCTTTTCAGACTTCTCTTCTGATTTTTTCTTTTCCGCTTGATTACTTGAATCGGTCACTACCTTTTCCTTTTTATCCGTTTTCTCTTCTTTGATTTTGACTGAAGGAAATAGGAACTCATATTGACTCTTAGGCGTACGAACCGTCGTCACCAAGCCAGTTTTCTTGTTTTGATAGCTTACCTGACCTAGATTAAAGACCTGCTCCCCACTTTCTTGCTCGGCTTTATCCTTGGTTCGTTTAGCCATGACAAAAGCGATTAACTTTTCTTTATTTACAGCATAGTCTTGATAGTGGGCGACTTGTCGGTTCAAATAGAACTGCAATAAAAGGCTGAAAATGGCTGCAATGGTGACTGCATAGAGGAGAACTCCTGCCTTAACTTTTTTCTTTTTCCACACGATAGATGAACTCCCTTTCTAAGCCTCTCTGAAACTGGAAACGAAAACGAACCAATTGCTTATCCTCTGTAATCTGTGCTGATTTGAGTCCATAAACCATGGGCTGATAGCCTCGTCCACTGGCATCGGTTTTCCGAAAATCATCTGATTTTGACTTGCCTATTGCAATTTCCTTGCCATCCTGCTTCATATAAATGCGATTGCCTTCCACTTTTTCGAACCGCGAACGGTCTAATTCTGCCTCCAGCTGGTCCACAAACAAGAGCCACTCTTTTTGCTCGCTTTGTTGCTGGTAGCGAACTTCTGAAATAAGGAGCTGACTCATGGCTTGAAAGAGAAGTAAGCTTCCACTGATGACAATCAGAGCAATCAGGGATTCCAACAAGGTAAAAGCCTTGATTTTATGGCTCTTTGATAGCCAACAACTGTTCTGAACCATGGTAGACCTCCAATCCCTTTTCACTAGAAAACACCTGAATCTCAACTCCGTTGATGTTTACCTGATTTTGACCTGTCTGCAAAGCCATCTTAGCTACACGCAAGACTTCTTCTTTCTGCAAGATTTTTGCTTCTTCCTGCCTATTCTTTTGAATTTGTCCCAAAAGGAGGGTCGCGATGCTAGCAAAGATAGCTAAAGCAACTACTGCTTCCAGTAAAATCACTGCCCTAATTTTTTGTTTCCTTAATGCGTTTAATTTTTCCATTTCCTAGATATAATTGATAACGAATCGCTCCTTTACTGGTCTGAAATTCAACCTTGGCCAGGGACGAATTGCCCCCAGCTCGGTCAAATGTAATACTTTGTCCTGATGGTGCTTGAATGCCTTTAGGAACTGTCAACTTTTGACTGCCGTTACTAATCGTCTGCCCATCTAAGTTTAGACTAGTCTTTTGCTGACTGGCTACACTGCGCTTTTGGGTTTCCCGATAAAGTTCTTCAAACTCCATAAAGAAAATCTGCTCCTCTACCGCCGCAAAAGTGGACTGAACAGAGCCGGACAAGCCCAAGGCAATCATACTTACAAGTCCCAAAACCAAGAGACTTTCAAGCATTGTAAAGGCCTTAATCTGCAACGGTTTGACTGGTATTTTGTTTAGCATGGTATTCTTTATAAGCTTTAGCCTGTTCTTCTGTGATTCGCCCATCTGCTTGTAACTTACTTAGGCTAGCATCTTCATTTTTATCCAAGCTATAAAGCTCTGCCTGACTTTCCACCACCTTAACAACAGCAGCTTTTCCTTTGTCATTGACCGCCTCTTTTTGCTTGGTCAAATTAGGTACAAAGAGCAAGAGAAGCACGCTGATGATGAGCAAGACCACCAACATCTCTACCAGAGTAAAAGCTTTAACCTTAGCTTTTTTCAAGAATGTCATCATTTTTTTCATTTTAAAAATTTACCTCCATATTTTGATACATGGGCATCAGCATTGCCGCATAAAGTAAAACGATAATCAGAGCCACAAAGATAAAGACCAGTGGCTGCACCAGATTCATGGTGCGATTGACTCGGGTAAAAAAGGCTTCCCAAGTTTTTTCAGCATAGATTTCCAACTCACTACCCAGCTTGGACTTGACTTCTCCATACTCGATAATGAGGATCAACTCCTTTTTAAAGAAAGGATAGGTTGCTATGGTTTGAGAAAATTCCCGACCATTTTGTAGGGATTGAGCTAAGTCTTGACCGATTTCTTTAAAGAGTTGGGAACCTTGTTCCTGCATGATTTGAAAAATCTGCGTCAACTCCATACCCTGCGAAATCATATTCCCCCATTCACGCGCATAATAGGCTGTCAAATAGGTCTTCACAAAAATTCCTAGAGAGGGAAGGCGTGCTAAAATAGAAAATACGCTCATCTTAGAACTTCTTTTATAAAAAGTTAGTGCTAAAAGGGTAAGTAGAGAAACAAATCCTACCATTCCTAGAAAAATTTGTGGCAGATTGCCGATAATTTGGGTGGCAATATTGCTACTATCCAGTTGTGGTAGTAGGTAGTTACGCAGTCCCAGCATAATTAAGAGAAGAAACCCCAGCAAAATCAAGGGATAGGTCGCTACTTCAATTAGTTTTTTCTTGACCTTGGCCAGATTATCTAGATACTCTTCTATCTTTCCCAAACTCAAGTGGAGATTTCCATGGACTTCAGATAGAGATAACTGAGTGACAATGGCACTTGAAAACCCCAAACTTTCCATCATTTCTGAGAATGATTTGCCCTGAGACAAGCCCGTGCGCATCTGGGTCACACATTGCTTGTCCAACAAGGCACTCCTATCTAGAAAGGAGATAGTCTCTACCAGATGAAAACCGCTGGAAAAGAGATTATTAAACAAGGTGATGATATTTTTTTGCTTAGCTGTAGCTAATTTTTTCCGTTTCAGCCTGAAGACTTGTGATATGTCCATCTTTAAGAAGCTGGTCAATCTGTTCATTCCAGCTAGTTGGTTGGTGTTCTTGATAGTCTTTGTTTGCAAAGTCAACGATTCCTCCTCCCCCAATTAATCTTTGATAGCAGACCCCTTGCAGAACGACTGCCAATTCCTCCTCACTCACACCCAACTCCAGTAGGCGCTCATAAACACCTCGGATACTCTTGGCATGAATGGTTGAAAAGACTGTTGCCCCTGTCAAACTGGCTCTGACCACTGCACGCGCTGTCTCGCTGTCCCGAATTTCTCCGATAATCAAGAGATCAGGACGATGACGCAAGGAAAGTTTGATTAGATTTTCATAGGTTAGTCCAATCGCTTCATTCAACTGTAATTGTAGCATGTCGTCCTGCTTGATCTCAACTGGATCTTCAATAGACATGACTTGTTGCCCCTTAAAAAGAGACTTGGCCAATTCATGCATCAAGGTCGTCTTACCACTGCCGACTGGACCAGCAAAGAGATAGAGCCCCCGTTGCCTGTACTTCTTGCCTAATTCTTCAATATCCTGAAACCAAAAATGCAAGTCCTGCTCTTCATCGTGCAACAAGCGAATAACTAAACTCTCATGACCTCGATAATCGCCTACAGTAGATAAACGTAGGGATACCATCTTCTGATCATATTCATAATCACAGGAACCTAGCTGACTACGTCGCTTTTCTCCCACATTCATACCCGCCACAAACTTGAAATGACTGATGACAGCCGCAAACTTTTCAAAATCATAACAACCAATTTTACAGCGCTCGTCTCCTACCCTCATATAAAGCTCATAGGCATCTAACTTAGGGACAAAATAAATATCCTGCGCCCCTTTTTTCCGGGCCGAACGAATGATTTCTTGTGCAATTTCTTGAACCATACTTACCTCCTCACCTATACTATTCGCAAAGATTTGGAA
>CAJNCE010000036.1:0-2790 GCA_905221185.1 bacterium
GCAGTAATCAACGACGAAAATGTTACAGCAACAGCAGTAGCAGAAGCCTTAGCGAACGTAAACGCTAAGAAAGCAGCGTTAGAAAAAGCTAAAGCAGCATTACTAGACAAGATAACTCAAGACCAAAAAGATGATTTAGCAAACGCTGAAGAAAGTCTTAAATTAGCAGATACAACTGGTAAAACTAAAGATAGTATCAAAGCTTATAATGATGAAGTTGCTAAATTAAGTGATGATTTAGCAGCTGCGAAACAAGCAGCTAAAGATTTATTAGATAAAGGAGATAATGCTGGTGAGTTAGAAGCTTATAGAGTTCAAGCTAAGATCAATAAGTTGAAATCTAAACTAGCAGAAGCAGCAAAACTTCTTAAAGAAATCGATAAATCAGTAGCTAAGAAAGAAGTTGAAGAAGCTGCTAAAAATGCAACAGATGCTATTGTAGCTAATAATGATTTAACTCCTGAACAAAAAGAAGTAGCCAAAGCAAAAGTCGCAGAAGAAGCGAATAAAGCAATTGCAGCGATTGACAAGGCTACAACAGAAGATGATGTTACAGCAGCAAAAAATGTAGGTAAATTTGCAATCGAAAAAGAAGCAGCCAAAGCAGCAATCGAAGCAGCCAAAGCGGCAAAAGAAAAAGCAATCGATGCCAACGATAAACTTTCTAACGATGAAAAACAAGCCGCTAAAGAAGAAGTTCAGAAAGTGGCGGATACAGCTAAGAAAGCAATTGATGCAGCAACAGATCAAGCAGCAGTAGATGGAGCGAAGACAACAGGAACTACAGCAGTATCAGCAGTGAATCCGGTAGGAAAAGAAAAAGCATTAGATGCAATTCAAAAAGCAACAGAAGATAAACTTGCAGAAATTGATAAGAATGAAAAATTATCAGATAAAGAAAAAGACAAAGCTAAGGCAGAAGTTGCTAAAGCCGCTATTGATGCAGTGAACGCAATCATTGCAGCAGCAGATCAAACAGCAGTAGATAGTGCGCAAACAACAGGGACTACGGCAGTAGCAGCAGTGAATCCAGTAGGAAAAGACAAAGCACTAGCAGAAATTGATAAAGCATTAGCAGCAAAAGAAAAAGAAATTGATGCTAACGATAAACTTTCAGATGCTGAGAAAAAATCAGCAAAAGAAGCAGCTAAGAAAGCAGCAGATGAAGCTAAGAAAGCAATTAATGATGCACAAAATCAAGAAGCAGTAGATAATGCAAAAAATGCTGGAACAACAGCAGTAGAAGCAGTAAATCCAGTCGGAAAAGAAAAAGCATTAGATGCGATTCAAAAAGCAACAGAAGATAAACTTGCTGAAATTGATCGTGATGATAAATTATCAGAAAAAGAAAAAGCTAAAGCAAAAGCAGAAGTTGCGAAAGCAGCAATTGATGCAGTGAATGCAATTAATGAAGCAACAGATCAAGCCACAGTAGATACGAAGCAAACTGAAGGAACAAAAGCTGTATCAGAAGTAAATCCAGTAGGAAAAGATAAAGCAAAAGCAGAAATCGAAGCAACAAAAGCAGCGAAAGAAAAAGCAATTGATTCAAATCCAGATTTAACAGATGCTCAAAAAGCAGAAGCTAAAGCGAAAATTGCAGAAGAAGCTAAGAAAGCAATTGATGCAATTGACAAAGCAACAACAACAGAAGATGTTGCAGCAGCTAAAGAATCTGGAAAACTAGCAATAGAAAAAGAAGCAGAGAAAGCGGAAATCGAAGCAGCAAAAGCAGCGAAAGAAAAAGCAATTGATGCCAGAACTGATTTGACTGATGATGAGAAAGCAAAAGCAAAAGCAAAAGTTGCAGAAGAAGCTAAGAAAGCAATCGAAGCAATCGAAAATGCTAAAACTCATAATGATGCGTCAGCAAAAACTGAAACTGGTAAAGATGATATCAAGAAAATAAATCCAATTGGTGGTAAAGAAATAGCTAAGAAAGCAATAGATGAAGCTTTAGCAGCAAAAGAAAAAGCAATCGATGCAAGAACAGACTTATTGCCAGAAGAAAAAGAAGCAGCTAAAAAAGCGGCAAGAGAAGAAGCAGAAGCAGCGAAAAATGCAATTGATAAAGCAACAACTTCAGATGACATCAAAAAAGTTTTAGACAATGGGTTAGATAAAATTGCAAAAGTAAACCCATTAGGTGCAAAAGAAGAGGCTAAGAAATCTATTGAAGAAAGATTAGCCGATAAAGAAAAAGAAATTGATGCAAGAACAGATTTAACTCCTGAAGAAAAAGCTAAGGCGAAAGCATTGGCACGTGAAGAAGCAAAAGCAGCGAAGGATGCAATTGATAAAGCAACAAGTATTGAAGCAATCGAAAAAGCTTTAAGACCATTCTTGTATCAAATTGACCAAGATGCATTAGTATTTGATAGACCAGCATTAGATATTGAAGCTGCCTTACAAGCATCTGTTACTGGAGTAGTAACAGTTGAACGTGGAAAAGCAATTAGTCAGGCTGATATTATTTCAAAACTGAACTTACCAGAAACAGTTACAGTGATGAATATTGAATTACCTGATACAACTACACTAGGTAGAAAATTTGCTAAGGTAACATTAAGACTACCAGGTGGAAAAGAAACAATTGTAAATGTTCCAGTTGAAGTTACTCCACAAAAAAATAAAGATGTAATACCTTCATATAATGGTGGGAATGATGGAACTTCTGGCAATAACGCAGCTAATAACACTGATGCAAAAGTGAATAAAGCTAAGTTAGAAGGTGCTATCCATCAATTAGATGAATTGATCATTAAAGAATCAGCTAAGCTTGATGCAGAA
>CAJNCE010000037.1:0-2305 GCA_905221185.1 bacterium
CCTAAATTCAAGAGTTTGTGATATAATTATCAGGTAAAAAAATTTTAGGAGTTTATTATGGTTTCTTCAGAATTTATTTCAAAGATTGAATTTGCTTGTAAGAAGAAGGAAAGTCTTTATAGCCAAAGCAAATTTAAGTATGCAATTCGTTCTATGTTTGCAGGTGCATTTTTAACCTTCAGTACAGCTGCAGGTGCAGTCGGGGCTGACTTGATTAATAAAATTGCGCCAGGTAGTGGACGCTTTCTCTTCCCATTTGTTTTCGCTTGGGGATTGGCCTACATTGTTTTCTTGAATGCTGAGTTGGTAACATCAAACATGATGTTTTTGACTGCTGGTAGTTTCTTGAAAAAAATCTCTTGGAGAAAAACAGCTGAGATTTTACTTTACTGTACCTTGTTCAACCTTATCGGAGCCTTGATAGCAGGTTGGGGCTTTGCTCACTCGGCAGCCTATGCACATCTGACACACGATAGTTTCA
Organism: bacterium; assembly: GCA_905221185.1. Classification (GTDB taxonomy): domain Bacteria; phylum Bacillota; class Bacilli; order Lactobacillales; family Streptococcaceae; genus Streptococcus. The sequence goes on from CAJNCE010000037.1 coordinate 482, forward strand.
TCTCAGGGGTTGTTGAGATGAAGTTAGGCCGTTCAAATGAATTAGTCTTGCTTGAGGCTATTTTGGCAAATATTTTTGTAAATATTGCGATTCTTTCATTTGTTTTGGTCAAAGATGGTGGTGCCAAACTTTGGCTTGTGTTATCAGCAATTTACATGTTTGTATTCTTAACAAATGAGCACATTGCGGCGAACTTTGCTTCTTTCGCGATTGTGAAATTCAGTGTTGCTGCTGATTCAATTGCTAACTTCGGTGTTGGAAATATGCTCCGTCACTGGGGAGTAACCTTCATCGGGAACTTTATTGGAGGAGGTCTCTTGATGGGTCTTCCATATGCCTTCCTCAATAAAAACGAAGATACTTATGTAGATTAAGGAAATGAGCACGATTGAATCGTGCTTTTTTCGATTTTGTAAGAAGCAATAGCTACTCCTTATATCAAAATATAGAAAAGAGGTATTAGTCAAGATAGGTCGATAGTGCTACAATATCCTTAATGAAACTATATGGAGGTCGCTTTATGACTCGTGATTTTAAATTTGAAACTCTACAACTACATGCTGGACAAGTTGTGGATCCAGCAACTAAGTCTCGTGCAGTGCCGATTTATCAAACAACATCCTTCGTTTTTGATGACACGCAGGAAGGTGCCGATTTGTTTGCCTTGAGAAAACCAGGGAATATCTATACTCGTATTACCAACCCTACAACAGCTGCTTTTGAAGAAAGAATTGCTGCTCTTGAAGGTGGTGTTGGAGCTCTTGCGACAGCATCAGGTATGGCAGCAGTGACTTATACGATTTTGGCACTTGCCCATGCTGGTGACCACGTGGTAGCAGCGTCAACTATTTACGGTGGGACCTTCAACCTCTTGAAAGAAACCCTTCCTCGTTATGGGATCACAACAACCTTTGTCGATGTGGATAATTTGGAGGAAGTAGAAGCAGCTATCAATGACAATACCAAGCTTGTTTTGATTGAAACCTTGGGGAATCCTCTGATTAACATTCCTGACTTGGAAAAATTGGCTGAGATTGCTCATAAACACCAGATTCCACTTGTTTCTGACAATACATTTGCCACACCTTACTTGATTAATGTCTTTTCTCACGGTGTAGATATTGCCATTCACTCTGCGACTAAGTTTATCGGTGGTCATGGTACGACTATTGGAGGAGTGATTGTCGATAGTGGTCGTTTTGACTGGACAGCCTCAGGAAAATTCCCTCAATTTGTTGAGGAAGACCCAAGCTACCACAATTTGAGCTATACTCGTGATGTGGGTGCTGCAGCCTTTATTATCGCTGTTCGTGTCCAATTGCTTCGTGATACTGGTGCTGCCTTGTCGCCATTTAATGCCTTTCTCTTGCTACAAGGACTTGAAACACTTTCTCTTCGTGTGGAGCGCCATGTGCAAAATGCTGAGAAAATTGTTGATTTCCTTGTCAACCATCCTAAGGTAGAAAAGGTAAATTATCCAAAACTTGCTGACAGTCCTTACCATGCCTTGGCTGAGAAATATTTACCAAAAGGTGTGGGTTCAATCTTTACCTTCCATGTCAAAGGTGGGGAGGCAGAAGCACGCAAGGTAATCGATAATTTGGAAATCTTCTCTGACCTTGCGAACGTAGCGGATGCCAAGTCTCTGGTTGTTCATCCAGCCACAACCACTCACGGTCAATTGTCAGAAAAAGACCTAGAAGCAGCAGGAGTCACACCAAACCAAATCCGTTTGTCTATCGGACTCGAAAATGTAGAGGATTTGATTGAAGACTTGCGCTTGGCCTTGGAAAAAATTTAAAGTAAAAGAAGATAAACAGTGGG
>CAJNCE010000038.1:0-2269 GCA_905221185.1 bacterium
CGGATATTACGTATGTGGCAGATCCGCAAAAAGCTGTAGTGAAAGTATTCAATACAACAACAGGAACAGAGGTAGAATTACCAGCTGAGAAAGTAAGTATTGATAATGGAACAACCGATGCAGTAATTCCAACAACAGACCTAAATACTAAGATTGCAGACTTAGAAAAACGTGGATATGTAGTTGAAAATAAAGACTTGTTAAATAATCAAAAATTTGATAAAGAAAAAGATCCAGAAACAGGAGATCCAACGCAAGTCTTCAAATTACTAGTTAAGGAACGTACAGTAACAGTAACAGAGCCGAAAAATCCAAATGACCCAGTTGATCCAGATAAACCAGAAGGACCAAAATGGCCAGAAACAGGATTAGCAAAATCTGACTTAGAAAAAGAAGTAAAACGTACAATTACTTATGTTAAGAAAGAAACTGCAGATGGACCTGAAATTGAAAATGCAAAACCAACTAAAGAACAAACAGCCCACTTCAAACGTAGTGCAACATACAACTTAGTAACAAAAGTAGTAACACCAGGAAATTGGGAAAGTACTGACAAAGAATTAGCAAAAGTAGACACACCTACATTAACAGGCTATGTAGCAGACAAAGCTTCAGTAGATAAAGTGGTTACAGATGAAAATTCAACAGGATTAGATCAAAAAGTAGTTTATACTAAGTTAGGAAGTTGGGTACCAAGATTACCAGAAGGTGTAACACCACCAGAAGGAACGAATTTCGATCCAAAACCATATCCAAACCATCCAACAGATCCAACGAAACCTGGAGATCCAACGGATCCTAATACACCAAATGTACCAGTGATTCCATATGTACCAGGATATACACCGAAGATTGGTGAAACACCGTTACAACCAAAAGTGCCAAATGATCCAACACAAGGATACATTCCACCAGCGGTACCAACAACACCTGGAACAAACACAGATATTACGTATGTGGCAGATCCGCAAAAAGCTGTAGTGAAAGTATTCAATACAACAACAGGAAAAGAGGTAGAATTACCAGCTGAGAAAGTAAGTATTGATAACGGAACAACCGATGCAGTAATTCCAACAACAGACCTAAATACTAAGATTGCAGACTTAGAAAAACGTGGATATGTAGTTGAAAATAAAGACTTGTTGAAAGATCAAAAATTCGATAAAGAAAAAGATCCAGCAGATGGAGATCCAACACAAGTATTCAACTTGAAAGTACATGAAAAAGTGGTAGAAGTAACAGAACCACCAACACCAAATACACCGGTGGATCCAAATGTACCAGTAGAGCCAGATAAACCTGTTGACCCAACAATACCAAAATGGCCAGCAGAAGGACTAAAAGAATCTGATCTTAAAAAAGAAGTAACAAGAACAATTACTTACGTTAAGAAAGAAACTCCAAACGGAGAAGAAGTAGCAAGTGGAAAAGACCCAGTAACACAAACAGCACACTTCACTAGAAAAGCAAGCTATAACGTAGTTACAGGAGCAATCACATACGGAAATTGGGAAAGTACGGACAAAGAATTAGCAAAAGTAGACACACCTACATTAACAGGCTATGTAGCAGACAAAGCTTCAGTAGATAAAGTGGTTACAGATGAAAATTCAACAGGATTAGATCAAAAAGTAGTTTATACTAAGTTAGGAAGTTGGGTACCAAGATTACCAGAAGGTGTAACACCACCAGAAGGAACGAATTTCGATCCAAAACCATATCCAAACCATCCAACAGATCCAACAACACCTGGAACACCAGTATATCCTGAACCAGGACAACCAATCACACCTGGAACACCGGTAATTCCATATGTACCTGGATATACACCAAAAATTGGAGACAAACCGTTAGAACCAGTTGATCCAAACCATCCGGAAAATGGATACAAGGTACCACCAGTACCAACAACTCCAGGAACAAACACAGATATCACGTATGTGGCAGATCCACAAAAAGCTGTAGTGAAAGTATTCAATACAACAGCAGGAACAGAGGTAGAAATACCAGAAGAGAAAGTAAGTATTGATAACGGAACAACAGATTCAGCAATTCCAACTGATTCAGTAACAGCTAAGATTGCAGACTTAGAAAAACGTGGATATGTAGTTGAAAATAAAGACTTGTTGAAAGATCAAAAATTCGATAAAGAAAAAGATCCAGCAGATGGAGATCCAACACAAGTATTCAACTTGAAAGTACATGAAAAAGTGGTAGAAGTAACAGAACCACCAACACCAAATACACCGGTGGATCCAAATGTACCAGT
>CAJNCE010000039.1:0-2135 GCA_905221185.1 bacterium
TCATCTTGCAAGTTCTTCAAACTCGCTTCATCTGTACGCAAGCTTGCTTCTTCTTCAGCAATTTCTTTTTGTAATTGCTCCAGTTCTGGTTTGATGAAAATGCTATTATTCTGGCGATTAGCTCCACCCGCATAGGAACCTCCTGTACGAAGCTCTGTCCCATCCAATGTCACTATGCGAACCTGATAACGAACTTGTCGAGCAGCTACACGCGCATGTTCTACTGTATCAAAAATCGCTGTCGTGGCTAGCAAGTTCTTGAAAATAGCTTCCAGTCTAGTATCGAAAGTAACCAGCTCATCTGCCATACCCAGAAATCCTGGACTTGCAGCAATAGCATCTTGGTTCTGACTAGAAATCGTACGCGCCTTGATCGTTGTCAACGGAAGGAAGGTTGCACGACCAGCCCTGTTTCGTTTAAGGAAATCAATCGCCTTGGTTGCCGCGTTTTCATCTTCTACGATGATATGCTGACTGCTAGCTCCAAGCGCAATCTCTAGAGCAGTTTGATAATGCACATCAAAGGTCAAGTGCTCGCTGACTGCCCCAATAATCCCACCAAGGCGGTCTTTTTCTTGGAGAACACTCTTAACACCTGCATAAAAGTTACTATGATTTCTCAGGATATTTTCCAAACTTTGGGCTCTAGCCTGCTTGTTTTTGAGACTATCTAGACGGTCAAAGAGTTGACTTTGTTGAGCTTGATAGGAAGTTTTCTGCTCCTCTTGCTCCTTGGCAATAGCTTGGTAGTCAGCCAATAATTTCTGAACCTGCTCCTTGGCAGTTTCAAGCTCGTCTTTTTGATGACCAGCCTTCTCTTTAGCTCTAGCTAACTGTTCTTTCAGCTTTTCTAATTGATCTGCTTGTTTTTGAGAAAGCTGACGACTATTTTCCAACTCATTCTCAATACGGGTCAGTTGGTTTGAGACATCCGCTTCTTCTTGTAAAAGAGCTACAAAGCGTTCACGCAAGAGCTCAATCATCTGATCAGGATCATCTGAAAAAGCTAGTAATTCAGCTTCTAAACGATTGAGTTTTTGATTATTTTGGACTAGATTTTCCTCTAATTGTGCCAAGTTAGCTTCTTTTTCAGCCTTTTCCTGACTTAGAGCATTTCTCTTATCCTCCAAAGCAGCCAAACGGGCTTGTGCTTCCTGTTGATTCAGGGCTACTTGCTCAGTTTCTAGTTTTGATAGGGCTAATTTTCTCTCTAAATCACTAATCAGACTGGTCAAATCCATCAAACCGCCCTGGTCTTTGGCCATTTCAGCCTGTAAATCTTGGCGTTCTTTTTTTAGATTCTGATTTTCTTCTTCTAATTTTTCACGTTTTTGGTAATAACTAGTCAATAGTTCCTGAACCTGAGCCAACTCTTCTCCTGTCGAGTCTAGTTCAGCCTTATTTTCCTTGATTTGAGCAACCAATACATCCAAGTAAATAGCTTTGCGTTGACCATCCAAGTCTAGAAACTTACGAGCATTCTCGGCTTGTTTTGCAAGGGGCTTGATTTGATTGTCCAACTCGTAGATAATGTCCTCTAAGCGGTCTAGATTGTCCTGAGTTTGTTGCAATTTGCTTTCAGTTTCTTTTCTGCGAGTCTTGTATTTCAAAACTCCTGCAGCTTCTTCGAAAATGGCACGACGTTCCTCAGGCTTGGAGTTGAAAATCTCCTCAACCTTCCCTTGGGAAATGATGGAGAAAGAATCTCGTCCCAAACCTGTATCCAAGAAGAGGTCATGAATATCACGCAGACGGACTTTTTTGCCGTCAATCTTATATTCACTATCTCCACTACGGTAGATATGGCGTTCTACCCTGATTTCTTGACCAGCATCCTTAATAAATCCGTCATGATTATCCAAAGTCACAACTACAGAAGCATAATTGAGCGGTTTGCGACTCTCTGTTCCGGCAAAGATGACATCTGGCATCTTACCACCACGGAGACTCTTGACACTAGACTCCCCCAAGGCCCAACGCAGACTTTCTGTAATATTCGACTTTCCAGATCCATTGGGTCCAACAACTGCCGTCACACCTTGGTCAAAGACGACCTTGGTCTTGTCAGCAAAAGACTTGAATCCCTGAATTTCGATTTCCTTTAAATACATGAATCCAGCCCTTTCTCAACGGCA
>CAJNCE010000040.1:0-2135 GCA_905221185.1 bacterium
TCATCTTGCAAGTTCTTCAAACTCGCTTCATCTGTACGCAAGCTTGCTTCTTCTTCAGCAATTTCTTTTTGTAATTGTTCCAGTTCTGGCTTAATGAAAATACTGTTATTCTGGCGATTGGCACCACCTGCATAGGAACCACCTGTTCGCAATTCTGTTCCGTCCAATGTTACCATACGAACCTGATAACGAACGTGACGAGCTGCTGCACGCGCATGTTCCACGGTATCAAAAATAGCCGTCGTAGCTAGCAAATTCTTAAAAATAGCTTCCAGTCTAGTGTCGAATGTCACCAACTCATCTGCCATCCCAAGGAAACCTGGGCTTGCAGCAATAGCATCTTGGTTCTGACTAGAAATCGTACGCGCCTTGATAGTGGTCAAAGGAAGGAAGGTTGCACGACCAGCTCTGTTTCGTTTGAGGAAATCAATGGCCTTGGTTGCCGCATTTTCATCTTCTACGATGATATGCTGACTGCTAGCTCCAAGCGCAATCTCCAAGGCAGTTTGATAATGCACATCAAAGGTCAGATGCTCACTGACTGCACCAATTATTCCACCAAGACGGTCTTTTTCTTGGAGAACACTCTTGACACCTGCATAAAAATTGCTATGATTTCTCAGGATATTTTCCAAACTTTGGGCTCTAGCCTGCTTGTTTTTGAGACTATCCAGACGGTCAAAGAGTTGACTTTGTTGAGCTTGATAGGAAGTTTTCTGCTCCTCTTGCTCCTTGGCACAGATTTGATAGTCGGCCAGTAATTTCTGAACCTGCTCCTTGGCAGTTTCAAGCTCATCCTTTTGCTGGCCAGCCTTCTCTGTAGCTGTAGCTAGTTGCTCTTTCAGCTTTTCTAATTGATCTGCTTGTTTTTGAGAAAGCTGACGACTATTTTCCAACTCATTCTCAATACGGGTCAGTTGGTTTGAGACATCCGCTTCTTCTTGTAAAAGGGCTACAAAGCGTTCACGTAAAATCTCAATCATCTGATCAGGATCATCTGAAAAAGCCAGTAATTCAGCCTCTAATCGATTGAGTTTTTGATTATTTTGGACTAGATTTTCATCTAACTGTGCCAAATTCGCTTCTTTTTCAGCTTTTTCCTTACTTAGAGACTTTCTCTTATCCTCTAAAGCAGCCAAACGGGCTTGTGCTTCCTGTTGATTCAGGGCTACTTGCTCGGACTCCAGTTTTGATAAGGCTAATTTTCTCTCTAAATCACTAATCAGACTGGTCAAGTCAATCAAACTGCCTTGGTCTTTGGCCATTTCAGCCTGTAAATCTTGGCGTTCTTTTTTAAGATTCTGATTTTCTTCTTCTAATTTTTCACGTTTTTGGTAATAACTAGTCAATAGTTCCTGAACCTGCGCCAACTCTTCTTCTGTCGAGTCTAGTTCAACCTTATTTTCCTTGATTTGAGCAACCAGCACGTCTAAATAAATGGCCTTGCGTTGACCATCCAAATCTAGAAACTTACGAGCATTCTCAGCTTGTTTCTCAAGAGGCTTGATTTGATTATCCAACTCGTAGATAATGTCCTCTAAGCGGTCTAGATTGTCCTGAGTTTGCTGCAGCTTGCTCTCAGTTTCTTTTCTTCGAGTCTTGTATTTCAAAACTCCTGCAGCTTCTTCAAAAATGGCACGACGTTCTTCAGGCTTAGAATTAAAAATCTCCTCAACCTTCCCTTGGGAAATGATAGAAAAGGAATCTCGTCCCAAACCTGTATCCAAGAAAAGATCATGGATATCACGCAGACGGACTTTCTTGCCATCAATCTTGTATTCGCTATCTCCACTACGATAGATATGGCGTTCTACCCTGATTTCTTGACCAGCATCTTTGATAAATCCGTCATGATTATCCAGAGTCACAATTACAGAAGCATAATTGAGCGGTTTGCGACTCTCTGTTCCGGCAAAGATGACATCCGGCATCTTGCCACCACGGAGACTCTTAACACTTGACTCCCCCAAGGCCCAACGCAGACTTTCTGTAATATTCGACTTTCCAGATCCATTGGGTCCAACGACTGCCGTCACACCTTGGTCAAAGACGACCTTAGTCTTGTCAGCAAAAGACTTGAATCCCTGAATTTCGATTTCCTTTAAATACATGAATCCAGCCCTTTCTCAACGGCA
>CAJNCE010000041.1:0-2122 GCA_905221185.1 bacterium
AAGGAAGACTGGGATAGTATCGTGAAAAATCTTCCAAAGGGTCACCATATGATTTTGGTGACACCTTATGAAGGAGATAAAACAAAAGAGACCTATGCAATCGTTGAGAAGGCTGCTGCCTATATGAGAGAATTGGCAGAGAAGACTCCTTATATCACAATAGCAGATTGGAATCAAGCTGCTAAGGAACATCCAGAGATCTGGACAGGAACAGACCAGGTTCACTTCGGAAGTGACAATAGTAAAATTGAAGCAGGAGCTAAATTGTATGCAGATACCATTGCTACAGCCTTGCAAACAGCTCAAGACAAGCCAGTCAAATCAAAATAACGTGTATTTAAAAGAAAAGAGTTGGAGAAATCCAGCTCTTTTAAAATATCTCTAGAAAATAGGTCTATACCATTTACAAATGAATCAGAAAGGTTTATAATGTAATTGACATAATAAATATCAAAAGTAATCTTTTAAGGAGGTCATTATTATGCCTAATTACGTTAAAGCGGATCAGTTTTTCTATCCATTTGGCATTCGTCGCGGTGGGTACTTAGAACTTGTTGATGGCAAATTTGGGAAACATGTGGATCAAATTCCTGAAGGAGCAGAGGTTCTTGACTATACTGGTTATAGCATTGCACCAGGTCTTGTGGATACTCATATTCATGGATATGCAGGTGTAGATGTGATGGACAACAACATTGAAGGTACATTGCATACTATGAGTGAAGGACTTCTTAGTACCGGTGTTACCAGTTTCTTGCCCACAACTTTAACAGCCACTTATGAGCAATTGCTTGCAGTCACTGAAAATCTTGGAAACCATTATAAAGAAGCAACAGGTGCTAAGATTCGTGGGATTTATTATGAAGGCCCATATTTCACAGAAACTTTTAAGGGGGCACAAAATCCAACTTATATGAGAGACCCGGGTGTTGAGGAGTTTCATTCTTGGCAGGATGCTGCAAAAGGGATGCTAAATAAAATCGCTATTGCACCAGAACGTGATGGGGTGGAAGATTTTGTACGTACTATTACAGGTGAAGGCGTAACAGTTGCTCTTGGACATTCAAATGCGACATTTGAACAAGCTAAGAAGGCAGTTGATGCTGGAGCTAGTGTATGGGTACATGCCTATAATGGGATGCGTGGTTTAACACACCGCGAACTAGGTATGGTAGGAGCTATGTATGAGCTCCCACATACTTACGCAGAATTAATTTGTGATGGTCACCACGTAGATCCAAAAGCTTGTGAGATTTTAATTAAGCAAAAGGGGACAGAAAACATCGCTCTTATTACGGACTGTATGACAGCTGGTGGGCTTGAAGACGGTGACTATATGTTGGGAGAATTCCCTGTTGTAGTAGCAAATGGAACTGCACGTCTCAAATCTACTGGTAATTTGGCAGGTTCTATCCTCAAACTTAAAGATGGTATGAGAAATGTAGTCGAGTGGGGTATTGCAAATCCACACGAAGCGGTCATGATGGCTAGCCTTAACCCAGCAAAATCTGTTCACATTGATGATGTTTGTGGTCAAATCCGTGAAGGCTACGACGCTGACTTTATCGTACTAGATAAAGATTTGGAATTGGTAGCAACCTACCTCGATGGTGTAAAACGATATCAAGCATAAGAGAGAAAGCAGAAGTTAGAGACTAGCTTCTGCTTTTTTATGTATGGTACTTTACCGGTAAATAAAAAAGTTAAAAAAATCACAAAAAAAGCTTGAATGAACAATTGAAAAGGCTTACAATTATATTATAAATAGTACAAATAAAAAAACGGAGGAGTACTTTATGAAAGCCTATACTTATGTTAAACCAGGACTTGCTTCTTTTGTTGACGTTGACAAACCAGTGATTCGCAAGCCAACAGACGCTATTGTGCGTATCGTAAAAACCACTATTTGTGGAACAGACCTCCATATTATCAAAGGGGATGTTCCTGCTTGCCAAAGTGGTACCATTCTTGGCCACGAAGGGATTGGGATTGTTGAAGAAGTTGGAGAAGGAGTTTCTAACTTCAAAAAAGGTGACAAGGTTTTGATTTCTTGTGTCTGTGCCTGTGGTAAATGCTACTACTGTAAAAAAGGAATTTATGCCCACTGTGAAGACGAAGGGGG
>CAJNCE010000042.1:0-2054 GCA_905221185.1 bacterium
CATCTAGTTCTTTTTCTTGCATTTTAGCTAGAAATGCTTGTACACGTTTATTCATGATGTAACTTTCCTTTCAAATAATGTCCTGTGTAGCTTGCTTCATTGGCAGCTACTTCTTCTGGAGTTCCCGTTGCGATGATGGTTCCACCACCGACACCGCCCTCAGGTCCCAAATCAATAATATGGTCTGCTGTCTTAATGACATCCAGATTGTGCTCAATGACAAGAACTGTATTGCCATCGTCAACAAAGCGAGCCAAGACTTTAAGCAAGCGAGCGATATCCTCGGTATGAAGCCCTGTCGTCGGCTCATCGAGAATGTAGAAAGATTTTCCTGTCGAGCGTTTGTGGAGTTCGCTAGCCAGCTTCATACGCTGGGCTTCTCCCCCAGAAAGGGTGGTAGCTGGTTGCCCTAGCGTCACATAGCCTAGACCTACATCCTTGATGGTCTGAAGTTTGCGTTGAATTTTCGGAATGTGTTGGAAAAATTCTACCGCATCGTTGACCGTCATGTCCAAGACCTGCGAGATATTCTTTTCCTTATAGTGAACTTCTAGAGTTTCACTGTTGTAACGAGTCCCGTGGCAAACTTCACAAGCCACGTAAACATCTGGCAAGAAGTGCATCTCAATCTTGATGATTCCGTCACCTGAGCAGGCTTCGCAGCGACCTCCCTTAACGTTGAAACTGAAACGCCCCTTCTTGTAGCCTCGAATCTTGGCTTCGTTTGTCTGGGCAAAGAGGTCACGTATATCGTCAAAAACTCCCGTATAGGTAGCAGGGTTAGACCTTGGCGTTCGTCCGATAGGGCTCTGGTCAATGTCAATCAAGCGGTCTACATGCTCAATCCCTGTAATAGTCCTAAATTTACCAGGTTTGTCTGAATTGCGGTTGAGCTTCTGGGCAATAGCTTTTTTGAGGATGCTGTTGATTAAGGTCGATTTCCCTGAACCTGACACACCTGTCACCGCGATGAATTTTCCTAGTGGGAAACGAGCGGTAATATTTTGCAAGTTATTCTCACGCGCACCTGTCACCTCTATAAAGCGACCATTTCCAGTACGGCGCTCTTCGGGTACTGGAATGGCACGTTTGCCTGACAAGTACTGGCCTGTGATAGACTTGCTGTTGCGAGCCACCTGCTTGGGCGTACCTGCCGCAACAATCTCCCCACCAAAAACACCGGCACCAGGACCAACATCAATTAGATAATCAGCCTCGCGCATGGTATCTTCGTCATGCTCCACCACGATGAGAGTATTACCCAAATCACGCATCTTTTTCAGACTGGAAATCAAACGGTCATTATCCCTCTGGTGAAGACCAATCGACGGCTCATCCAGGATATAAAGGACACCTGATAGGTTGGAACCAATCTGAGTTGCCAAGCGAATACGCTGACTCTCCCCACCTGAAAGGGTTCCTGCCGAACGCGACAGCGTCAGATAGTTGAGTCCCACATTATTGAGGAAGGTCAAGCGATCCTTGATTTCCTTGAGAATAGGCCGAGCAATAATAGCTTCATTTTCAGACAAGGTTAGCTGACTCACCAACTCCAAGTGGTCTGCGATAGACAGGTCTGAAATTTCTCCGATATGTGGTCCTTGCTCGCCACCCACACGAACAGACAAGGCCTGATCATTGAGACGATAGCCGTGACAGGTTCCGCAGGTCAACTCATTCATGTAGAGACGCATCTGGGTGCGGGTGTAATCACTGTTGGTCTCGTGGTAGCGACGCTTGATATTATTGACAACTCCTTCAAACGGAATGTCGATATCGCGCACACCGCCAAATTCATTCTCATAGTGGAAATGGAATTCCTTGCCATCAGAACCATATAGAATCAAGTTTTTAGCTTCTTCTGACAAGTCCTCAAAAGGCTTATCCATATCCACTCCAAAGGCTGTCATGGCTTGTTCCAGCATGTTTGGATAGTAGTTAGATGAGATAGGATTCCAAGGTGCCAAGGCTCCCTCACGTAGCGTTTTGCTGGCATCTGGCACTACCAAATCAGTATCCACCTCCAGCTTGATGCCCAAGCCGTCACACTCACT
>CAJNCE010000043.1:0-2040 GCA_905221185.1 bacterium
TCCCAGTTCATACTTTGTGCCCAAGGGCATACTGTATGATTTTATCAAAAAAAGCTGGAACTGTCACGAACTATGGTATAATGAGAGAATGAAATACCCAAAAATTGATTTAAAAACCATTCGTCTGCAGGCCAGACAATTTCAGGCTGAAAATCCCCGCCTCTTTCTCATCTATCTCTTACCTAGCATGCTGGTCATCTTGTCTGGCTTCCTTAATCCCTTAGAGCGTATCAACGAGTCTATTTTAGAGCAATCCTTTTTAAGCGTTCTTGGTCATGTATTCCAAGCCTACCTTTTTCCACTATTAGTCTCCTTTATCGGAACGATTCTCCTAACCAGTTCAGTTTACACAACACTTAAACTTATCAAGAATCCTGATACAGAACTATCCGTCAAAAATAGTCTCGCTCTCTTTAACGAAGAGTACTTTTCACAAACCTTTTTGACTCTCCTTCTCAAACGTTTCTATCTCTTCTTATGGAGCATTCCTAGTTTACTCGGGATTTACTTCCTCTTTTACAGTAGCTTTCTAGCAAAGAAATTCGTTGCAATCCATCCTGAATTTCCTAATCTGGATCTCACGTCAGTTGAAACTGAAGGCTTCCTCATGACCTTTGGCCTCTACTTTCTAGCAAGTATCTTCTTAATGATTATAGGAAATAGTCTCTATATCCCACAATACTATGCCTATTCGCAGGTAGAATTTCTCCTCTGTGACACACTAGACTTGGGACAAGCCAAACCAGGACAAATCCTTAAAACCAGCCGTTTCCTGATGAAAGGTTACAAGGTTCAGCGCTTTGTTCTAGACTTACAACTCCTTCCTTGGTACTTCCTCAATTGGATTACCTTTGGAATTGCTAGTTTCTCACTCCTGCCCTACATTCAAATCAATAAAATAATTTTTTACCGAGCAGTACTAGCTCGAAAACGTCCAAAAGCTTGAAGGTTTTCCCTCAAGCTTTTTTCTATCAATGAGTTTCTCCGCCTACCAACTTGAGATCCTGATCTCCATGTTCGATAATGGCGCAGATTGCCACTTCTATCCCCCGCCTAATATCCACTAAACTCATAGCTGGAGTAGTCGGTCGATTCACCACCTGTTCCATCATATAAGGAATATGCATAAACCCCGCCTTAACATGTGGAAATTTCTTTTCTACCAAATAGAGGGCCTGATACATCAAATGATTGCAGACAAAAGTCCCTGCTGTATTGGAAACAGAGGCCGGCAAGCCCTCTTTTTTTATAGCTTGAACCATTGCTTTAATCGGTAAACTACTAAAGTAGGCCGGAGCACCGTCTAGTCGAATGGGAAGGTCAATCGGTTGATTGCCTTCATTATCTGGTATGCGTGCATCGTCTTGATTAATGGCCACTCGTTCAGGCGTCAAGCTAGACCTTCCACCTGCTTGGCCAATACAAAGGACAAAGTCAGGTTGATAACGGTTCATTTCTTCTTCCAATACATGGGCAGATTTATGAAAAACTGTCGGCACTTCTAGCCAACGGACCTCAGCACCATGGATTTCAGCTGGTAAACCTTTAATGGCCTCCAAGCCTGGATTAACCTTTTCCCCTCCAAAGGGCTCAAAACCTGTCACTAATACTTTCATTTCTAACTCCTTACAAACAATTCCATGAAACTCTTTTCTTAAAAACAAGTATAACATATTTCCCTTATTCTGGAGTGAAAAGGACTAGTGAGGCTAGGATTGATCTTTGAGTTTATTTAAAGAATAAAATACTAATCAAGGCCAAAATAGCTGGACCACCTTGCTTCAAAATAATTTTCTTATCTGCTGTAAGAGAGCCATAAGCCGCCGCACCAATCACAAATAGGACAAAAATAGTCACAATTTCTAAATTCTGTGAGAAATAAATCCCATACAAGAGAAAGACTCCTAGCAGAGCGTTATAAATCCCTTGATTTTTGAACAGTGAACTTACCGACGGACGATCCAGTTCTTCCTTTTCCATGTTAAAGACACGACTGGTTGCATCTGATTGCGTAGCAATACTTTCCAAATAAAAAATGTA
>CAJNCE010000044.1:0-1957 GCA_905221185.1 bacterium
TGAGGTTGCAGATGGAAGCTGACGTGGTTTGAAGAGACTTTCGAAGAGTATAACACGAATCTTGAGTACAAGCAACCCATTTGCTCATAAGAAAAAGCCTAGATAACTAGACTTTTTTAGCTTATTCTACCGTTACTGATTTAGCAAGGTTACGTGGTTTGTCCACATCAAGGCCACGGTGAAGTGTTGCAAAGTAAGCGACCAATTGTGTTGGTACGACCATTGAGATTGGTGAGAGGTAAGGGTGTACAGTCGTAAGAACGATATCGTCTGTATCTTTGGCAACATTTTCTTCTGCGATAGTAAGAACCTTGGCACCACGGGCTGCAACCTCTTGGATATTTCCACGAGTGTGGTTGGCAAGGACCGGATCTGACAATAGTGCCAAGACAGGTGTTCCTTCTTCAATCAAGGCAATGGTTCCATGCTTGAGTTCTCCTGCCGCAAAGCCTTCACACTGGATATAAGAAATCTCTTTGAGTTTGAGACTGGCTTCCATAGCTACGTAGTAATCTTGGCCACGTCCGATGTAAAAGGCGTTACGAGTTGTTTCAAGAAGCTCATGAACCTTGGCTTCAATGGTTTCCTTCTCTGAAAGAGTTGATTCGATAGACTGAGCTACGATTGACAATTCATGAACTAGGTCAAAGGCTTGCGCTTTGGCATTGCCATTTGCTTGACCGACTGCTTTTGCTAAGAATGCAAGGGCTGCGATTTGTGCTGTATAGGCCTTGGTTGAGGCCACGGCAATTTCAGGTCCTGCATGAAGGAGCATGGTATGGTTGGCTTCACGTGACAGAGTTGATCCTGGGACATTTGTCACTGTCAAGCTCGGAATCCCCATTTCATTAGCCTTGACCAAAACCTGACGGCTATCTGCTGTTTCACCAGACTGACTGATAAAGATGAAGAGTGGTTTCTTGCTGAGAAGTGGCATACCATAACCCCACTCAGATGAGATTCCAAGTTCAACTGGTGTATCTGTCAATTCTTCCAGCATCTTCTTAGAAGCAAATCCTGCGTGGTAAGATGTCCCAGCTGCAAGAATGTAGATGCGGTCTGCATCTTGAACAGCCTTGATGATAGCAGGGTCAACCACTACTTGACCAGCCTCATCTGTGTAGGCTTGGATGAGTTTACGCATAACAGTTGGTTGCTCATCGATTTCCTTAAGCATATAGTAAGGATAAGTTCCCTTACCGATATCTGACAAGTCAAGCTCTGCAGTATAGCTAGCACGCTCACGGTGATTGCCATCATAATCTTGAACTTCGACACTATCAGCCTTGACGATTACCAACTCTTGGTCATGAATTTCCATATATTGGTTGGTCTCACGAATCATAGCCATAGCATCCGAGCAGACCATGTTATAGCCTTCCCCAAGACCAATCAAAAGTGGTGATTTGTTCTTAGCCACATAGATGACCTCAGGATCTTGTGAGTCAACCAAGGCAAAAGCATAGGAACCACGGATGATGTGAAGGGCTTTTTTGAAGGCTTCAAGAACTGAGAGACCTTCTTCTTCCGCAAATTTCCCAATCAAGTGAACAGCGATTTCAGTATCTGTTTGCCCCTTGAAGTTGTGACCTGCAAGGTATTCTTCCTTGATTTCAAGGTAGTTCTCAATCACCCCATTGTGAACCAAGACAAAACGTTCTGTCTCAGATCGGTGTGGGTGAGCATTGTCCTCAGTTGGTTTCCCATGAGTCGCCCAACGAGTATGTCCGATACCAGTTGTTCCCTCAACACCAGCTGTCTTAGCAGACAATTCTGCGATACGACCGACAGCCTTGACCAGGTGATTTTCAGAACCACCTAGGACAAAAATCCCCGCAGAATCATAACCACGGTATTCGAGCTTTTCAAGCCCTTGAATTAAAATATCAGTTGCATTTGTGTTTCCAACAACACCAACAATTCCACACATAGTATATACGACACAGGCAAGCTGTGC
>CAJNCE010000045.1:0-1934 GCA_905221185.1 bacterium
ACAATTTAGATATCGAAAAAGAGGAAATCCAGCGCCTTCTTCAAGAAAAGGTTGATAATCTTGAGAAAGTTGATACGAATTTGCTCAGTCAACAAGCTGATGAAGCCAAAACTCAGAAAACAAATCTCCAACAAGGTTTGATTCGCAAGCAGTTTGAATTGGATGATATAGAAGGTCAGCTGGATGATATTGCCAGTCATTTGGATCAGGCTCGCCAACAGAATGAGGAGTGGATTCGCAAGCAAACACGTGCTGAAGCTAAGAAAGAAAAGGTCAGCGAGCGCTTGCGCTATCTACAAAGCCAATTAACAGACCAGTACCAGATTAGCTATACAGAAGCACTAGAAAAGGCGCATGAATTGGAAAATCTCAATCTGGCAGAGCAAGAGGTTAAGGATTTAGAGAAGGCTATTCGCTCACTGGGCCCTGTCAACTTGGAAGCTATTGAACAGTACGAAGAAGTTCACAGCCGTCTGGATTTCCTAAATAGCCAGCGAGATGATATTCTGTCTGCTAAAAATCTGCTTCTTGAGACCATCACAGAAATGAATGATGAGGTAAAAGAACGCTTTAAGTCAACCTTTGAGGCCATTCGTGAGTCCTTTAAAGTGACTTTCAAGCAGATGTTTGGTGGAGGTCAAGCAGACTTGATTTTGACTGAAGGAGACCTGCTGACAGCTGGGGTTGAAATTTCTGTCCAACCACCGGGTAAGAAAATCCAGTCTCTCAACCTCATGAGTGGTGGGGAAAAAGCCCTATCGGCTCTTGCTTTGCTTTTCTCTATCATTCGAGTTAAGACTATCCCGTTTGTTATCTTGGATGAGGTAGAGGCTGCGCTGGACGAAGCCAATGTTAAACGTTTTGGGGATTATCTCAACCGCTTTGACAAGGACAGCCAGTTTATCGTCGTAACCCACCGTAAGGGAACCATGGCAGTGGCTGATTCCATCTATGGAGTGACCATGCAAGAATCAGGTGTTTCAAAGATTGTTTCAGTTAAGTTAAAAGATTTAGAAAGTATTGAAGGATGACAATTAAACTAGTAGCAACGGATATGGACGGAACCTTCCTAGATGGGAATGGGTGCTTTGATATGGACCGCCTCAAGTCTCTTTTGACTTCCTACAAGGAAAAAGGGATTTACTTTGCGGTGGCTTCGGGGCGGGGATTTCTGTCTCTAGAAAAATTATTTGCTGATGTTCGTGACGACATTATTTTCATCGCGGAAAATGGCAGTTTGGTCGAATATCAAGGTCAGGACTTATATGAAGCGACCATGTCTCGTGAGTTTTATCTAGCAACTTTTGAAAAACTGAAAGCTTCACCTTATGTAGATATCAATAAGCTTCTTTTGACTGGTAAAAAGGGCTCTTATGTTCTGGATACGGTTGATGAGACCTATTTGAAAGAGAGCCAGCATTATAATGAAAATATCCAAAAAGTAGCGAGTCTGGAAGATATTACAGATGACATTTTCAAATTTACTACCAACTTCACAGAAGAAACGCTAGAAGCTGGGGAAGCTTGGGTAAACGAAAATGTCTCTAGTGTTAAGGCAATGACAACTGGCTTTGAATCCATTGATATTGTTCTGGACTATGTCGATAAGGGAGTGGCGATTGTTGAATTGGCTAAAAAACTTGGTATTACAATGGATCAGGTTATGGCTTTTGGAGACAATCTAAATGATTTGCACATGATGCAGGTTGTTGGACATCCTGTAGCTCCTGAAAATGCACGACCAGAAATTTTAGAATTAGCAGAGACTGTGATTGGTCACCATAAGGATCAGTCGGTTATCGCTTATATGGAGGGCTTATAATGGCAGATATAAAATTGATTGCATTGGACTTGGATGGGACCTTGCTGACTACTGATAAAAGGCTGACGGATCGTACCAAGGCAACTTTGAAAGCTGCGCGTGATCGTGGTAT
>CAJNCE010000046.1:0-1934 GCA_905221185.1 bacterium
ACAATTTAGATATCGAAAAAGAGGAAATCCAGCGCCTTCTTCAAGAAAAGGTTGATAATCTTGAGAAAGTTGATACGGATTTGCTCAGTCAGCAGGCCGAAGAAGCCAAATCTCAGAAAACAAATCTCCAACAAGGTTTGATTCGCAAGCAATTTGAATTGGATGATATAGAAGGTCAGCTGGATGATATTGCCAGTCATTTGGATCAGGCTCGCCAGCAGAATGAAGAGTGGATTCGCAAGCAAACTCGTGCTGAAGCCAAGAAAGAAAAGGTCAGCGAGCGCTTGCGTCATTTACAAAGTCAATTAACAGACCAGTACCAGATTAGCTATACTGAAGCTCTAGAAAAGGCCCATGCACTTGAAAATCTTAATCTGGCAGAGCAAGAGGTTAAGGATTTGGAGAAGGGTATTCGCTCACTGGGTCCTGTCAATTTAGACGCTATAGAACAGTATGACGAAGTATACAACCGTCTGGATTTCCTAAATAGTCAGCGAGATGATATTTTGTCAGCGAAAAACCTGCTCCTTGAGACTATTACAGAGATGAATGATGAGGTCAAGGAACGCTTTAAGTCAACCTTTGAGGCTATTCGTGAGTCCTTTAAAGTGACCTTCAAGCAGATGTTTGGTGGAGGTCAAGCAGACTTGATTTTGACTGAGGGCGACCTTTTAACAGCTGGGGTTGAGATTTCAGTCCAACCACCAGGTAAGAAAATTCAGTCTCTCAACCTCATGAGTGGTGGGGAGAAAGCCTTATCAGCTCTAGCCTTGCTTTTCTCTATCATTCGAGTTAAGACTATCCCGTTTGTTATCTTGGATGAGGTAGAGGCTGCACTGGATGAAGCTAATGTTAAGCGTTTTGGGGATTATCTCAACCGCTTTGATAAGGACAGCCAGTTTATCGTCGTAACCCACCGTAAGGGAACCATGGCAGCGGCCGATTCCATCTATGGAGTGACCATGCAAGAGTCAGGTGTCTCAAAAATTGTTTCGGTGAAGTTAAAAGATTTAGAAAGTATTGAAGGATGACAATTAAACTAGTAGCAACAGATATGGATGGAACCTTCCTAGATGGGAATGGGCGCTTTGATATGGATCGCCTCAAGTCTCTCTTGGTTTCCTACAAGGAAAAAGGGATTTACTTTGCGGTGGCTTCAGGGCGCGGATTTCTGTCTCTAGAAAAATTATTTGCTGATGTTCGTGATGACATTATTTTCATCGCGGAAAATGGCAGTTTAGTAGAGTATCAAGGTCAGGACTTGTATGAAGCGACTATGTCTCGTGACTTTTATCTATCAACTTTTGAAAAGCTGAAAACGTCACCTTATGTAGATATCAATAAACTGCTCTTGACGGGAAAAAAGGGAGCTTATGTTCTAGATACGGTTGATGAGACCTATTTAAAAGTGAGTCAGCACTATAATGAAAATATCCAAAAAGTAGCGAGTCTGGAAGATATTACAGATGACATTTTCAAATTTACAACCAACTTCACAGAAGAAACGCTGGAAGCTGGGGAAGCTTGGGTCAATGAACATGTTCCTGGTGTTAAGGCCATGACAACTGGCTTTGAATCCATTGATATTGTTCTGGACTATGTCGATAAGGGTGTGGCCATTGTTGAATTAGCTAAAAAACTTGGTATCACAATGGATCAGGTTATGGCTTTTGGAGACAATCTTAATGACTTGCATATGATGCAGGTTGTGGGACATCCTGTAGCTCCTGAAAATGCACGACCAGAAATTTTAGAATTAGTAGAGACTGTGATTGGTCACCATAAGGACCAGTCGGTTATAGCTTATATGGAGGGCTTATAATGGCAGATATAAAATTGATCGCATTGGACTTGGACGGGACCTTGCTGACTACTGATAAAAGGCTGACGGATCGTACCAAGGCAACCTTGAAAGCTGCGCGTGATCGTGGTAT
>CAJNCE010000047.1:0-1891 GCA_905221185.1 bacterium
ACCATAGTTCGTGACAGTTCCAGCTTTTTTTGATAAAATCATACAGTATGCCCTTGGGCACAAAGTATGAACTGGGACTGTTTTTCCCAGCTTCGGAGGTATAAAAATGTCAGATTCACCAATCAAATATCGTTTGATTAAGAAAGAAAAACACACGGGAGCTCGTCTGGGAGAAATTATCACTCCCCACGGTACCTTCCCAACACCTATGTTTATGCCAGTTGGGACTCAAGCCACTGTCAAAACTCAGTCGCCTGAAGAATTAAAGGAGATGGGTTCGGGAATTATCCTATCCAATACCTATCATCTCTGGCTTCGCCCTGGAGATGAACTTATTGCACGCGCAGGTGGTCTCCACAAGTTCATGAATTGGGACCAGCCAATCTTGACGGATAGTGGTGGTTTCCAGGTTTATTCTCTAGCTGATAGCCGTAATATCACAGAAGAAGGGGTAACCTTTAAAAACCATCTCAATGGTTCTAAGATGTTCTTGTCTCCAGAGAAGGCTATTTCTATTCAGAACAATCTGGGTTCAGACATCATGATGTCCTTTGACGAATGTCCTCAGTTTTATCAACCTTACGACTACGTTAAGAAATCAATCGAGCGTACTAGCCGTTGGGCTGAACGTGGTTTGAAGGCTCACCGTCGTCCACATGACCAAGGTTTGTTTGGGATTGTGCAGGGGGCAGGATTTGAAGACCTTCGTCGCCAATCGGCTCATGATCTTGTCAGCATGGACTTTCCAGGCTACTCTATCGGTGGTTTGGCAGTGGGAGAAACCCACGAAGAGATGAATGCGGTTTTGGACTTTACAACCCAACTGCTACCTGAAAATAAACCTCGCTATTTGATGGGTGTGGGAGCGCCAGATAGCCTGATTGATGGGGTGATTCGTGGTGTAGATATGTTTGACTGTGTTTTGCCGACTCGAATCGCTCGTAACGGGACTTGTATGACTAGTCAGGGACGTTTGGTTGTCAAAAATGCCCAGTTTGCTGAGGACTTTACGCCACTGGATCCTGAGTGTGATTGCTACACATGTAAGAACTATACACGTGCCTACCTTCGTCACCTGCTCAAGGCTGATGAAACCTTCGGTATCCGCTTGACTAGCTACCACAATCTTTACTTCTTGCTTAACCTGATGAAGCAAGTGCGACAAGCCATCATGGATGACAATCTTTTGGAATTCCGTGAGTATTTTGTTGAAAAATATGGTTATAATAAGTCAGGTCGTAATTTCTAAAATGGAATGGATATAAGCTAAAAATCCTAAGTTTTCTCTTAGGATTTTTCTTCTTTTTTTGATAGAATAAAGTGTATAACGAAAGGAAGAATAAACTCGTATGCGCATTAAATGGTTTTCCTTGATTAGGATTACAGGTTTACTCCTAGTACTCTTGTATCATTTCTTTCAGACTATCTTTCCTGGAGGATTTTTCGGGGTAGATGTCTTTTTCACATTTTCAGGTTTCCTGATTACGGCTCTACTTATCGAAGAATTTTCTAAAGATCATGAGATTGACTTGGTTGGATTTTTTAGGAGACGTTTTTATCGGATTGTGCCACCTGTAGTTTTGATGGTCTTGGTAACCATGCCTTTTACTTTTTTGGTTCGCCAAGACTATGTTGCTGGAATTGGTGGCCAGATTGCAGGTGTTTTAGGCTTTATGACCAACTTCTATGAACTGCTAACAGGTGGGAGTTATGAATCTCAGTTTATTCCTCATTTGTTTGTTCATAATTGGAGCTTGGCTGTTGAGGTGCACTACTATATTCTTTGGGGATTGGCAGTTTGGTTCTTATCCAAACAGTCTAGATCAAATGGTCAGTTGAGAGGGATGGTTTTTCTCTTGTCTGCTGCTGCCTTCTTGATTAGTTTCTTCTC
>CAJNCE010000048.1:0-1870 GCA_905221185.1 bacterium
AGGTTAAAAGATTGGAACACCATTCCCAACTTTTCACGGTATTGTGTGAGGTCGTAGCCTTTTTCGAGGACGTTTTGACCATGATAAAGGATTTGTCCATCAGTTGGCGTTTCAAGTAGGTTAATGGAGCGGAGGAAGGTCGATTTCCCGCTTCCTGAGCTTCCGATGATAGAGATAACCTCTCCCTTGTGGACGGTAAGGGAAATGTCTTTTAGCACTTCGTTTTGACCATAGGATTTTTTGAGGTGTTTAATTTCAAGGATTGCTTGGGTCATTATTTCAAATCCTCCGTTTGCATTTGGTTAGCACCTGTAGTATAGGTATCCATGTCCATTCGGCGTTCGATGAAACGTAGGATACGTGTTACGGTGAAGGTGAGGACAAAGTAAATCACGGCGATGATTGTAAATGTCTGGAAGTATTGATAGGTCTGAGTTGCCACGGTATTTCCTGAGAAATAAAGTTCGACAACAGAGATAACGTTCAATACAGATGTATCTTTGATATTGATGACAAATTCATTACCAGTTGCTGGTAGGATGTTACGGACAACCTGAGGTAGGACAATCTTACGCATGGTTTGGTTATGAGTCATACCAAGAGCAGTAGCGGCTTCAAATTGTCCCTTGTCAACCGCTAGGATACCACCACGAACGATTTCGGTCATGTAGGCACCAGTGTTAATCGAAACGATGAAGATAGCAGCCAGTGTACGGTCAAGGTTGATACCGAAAGCTTGGGCAGTTCCATAGTAGATAACCATTGATTGAACGATCATTGGGGTACCACGGAAAATTTCGATATAGACATTGAGAATCCAGCCGACTAGTTTTTGCAGGCCATAAATGGCTTTGTTTTCAGAGAGAGGGGCAGTACGGAAGACACCAATCGCAAGGCCAATAATGAGACCAATGATGGTTCCGACGATAGAGATTAAAAGAGTGATACCAGCACCACGCAAGAGTTGTTGCCAGTTTTCAGAAAGAATTTTAGCGACTTGGCTAAAGAAACTACTGCTAGTCTCTTCAGTTGTTGTTGCTTCGGCAGGTTGCTCCTTGATCATACGATCCATTAGGGCAACTTGCTCATCTTTTGAAATGGTTTCAATGCTGGCATTGATTTGGCTAATACGAGTGTCATCTTTACGAAGTCCAATGGCAATAGCTGTATCTTCTTCTCCAGTTTTGAAACCTGGTTCTACTTGAACCATCTTAAACTTAGAGTTAGCAGCTTCGGCAGTCAGAGCTTCTGGACGTTCAGAAACATAGGCATCAATGACACCAGCCTCAAGTGCTTGGCGCATTTGAGCGAAGTCTCCCATGGCAGTTTCTTTTTTAGCGCCTGAGATTTGACCAATCAAGTCATAAAGGTAAACCCCTTGTTGAGAAGTGATTTTCGCACCATTAAAATCATCCAAAGATTTGGCATTTGCATAGGCAGAATCTTTTTTAACTACTAGAACTGGTTCGCTAGTGTAGTAACTGCTTGAAAAGGCAATTTCTTGTTTGCGTTCAGCAGTAGGACTCATACCTGCGATAATCATGTCGATCTTACCAGAAGTGAGGGCAGGGACTAGACCTTCCCACTTGGTTTTAACAACCAAAGGTTCTTTACCTAAGTCCTTAGCGATTTTCTTGGCAATCTGGACATCGTATCCATTGGCGTACTGGTTAGTCCCATCGATTTTGACAGCTCCATTGCTATCATCATCCTGGGTCCAGTTAAAGGGAGCATATGCTGCTTCCATCCCGATGCGTAAATATTCATCGGCTTGAGCAACATTGACAAGTCCTAGCATCAGCAAGAGACTTGTGAAAATAGATAAGTATATTTTTCTCATGATTTCTCCTATTTCTAATCTATTAAAAAA
>CAJNCE010000049.1:0-1603 GCA_905221185.1 bacterium
GAGTCTACTGAAAAAATAGGTCTCTTACTTTTAATGAAATGAAAACCGAGGAATCTCTCGTTAATTTGAGCGAGTTCCTCGGTTATTTTGTATTTATTAAGGTCATAATTCGTTTCATATTGACCACGAAGATGGTTGTGGCTGCCTGTAACTCCATGCTGAAAAGACCCGATGCTCTCGCGACATCAAAGCCATGTCTCTGTTTTAGTTCGGCATTCTTTGCTTCGATTTTATAGCGATGTCTGGCCATTTCTTTAAAATAAGGTGTTTCCTGAAATTTCTTCTGGAAAAGATGGTCGTCACTCTTAATGGCTATTGAATAAGTTTTAGACTTTGCCCCCTCCTTATAACATCCTTCCTTGGAAAGGCAACTCTTGCACTTCTCAATGTCAAAGTAATGAGTGACAACTTGATTCTTATTTTGATATTTTTTCCCTGTCCTTGCTTTGCGAACAGCCATGTGTCCTTCTGGACAGACAAATAGCCCTGCATCTTTATTAAATTCAAACGCATCCTCTTCTTTACGGTAACCTTTTGAAACTGAAGGGTTCAGTTTTGAAACCAAATGAATCTTTTCTTTGCGAGCTAGTTGAATGTTGTCCTTTCCTGAATAAGCCGCATCACCAATAATAGTCTCGATGTCCAGACTATTTTCCTTTGTTTTGGCATATAATTCAGGTAAATATTTCCCATCGCTTTGTTCGCCAGAAGTGATCACACAAGCAGTAATAATCCGTTCATCCGTCATAGCGATATGACTTTTATATCCATAGAAAGAGCTGTCGGCTGTCTTATGTCCGAGCCTAGCCTCCTCCTTAACAGAAGCTTCCAAGTGTTCTAAGTCGTCCTCGACAGCCTCTTTTAGGTAATTGAACTTTTGAGAAACAGCCGGTAGGGCTAAGAGTTCCTCGTGTTTTTCAACCACAGCCATTAACTCCTCTGTATAGGTCAACTCTGCTTCGAGGTTATCTTCTTGAGGTTTCTTTGGAAATTCTATTTTGATATCTTCTGAATGTTGATAAATTGTTTTACGTAAAGCTTTTGAACGCTCTCTAAGGATTTCTTGGGGTTTCTTATGATTATAATGAGATTTGGTGTGAGTGGCATCCACAATGAGGATTTTACTCTTAATCAAGTTATGTTCGAGTGCAATTTGAACAGACTTCTGAATCAATACATCAAGCAGTTTGTCATCTTTAATTCTTAGCTTTCTAAATTTTGTCAGAGAGGATGGCTCGATAACAGAATCCTCAGGAGCTAGACCAAGAAAAAATTTGAAGGCCATATCTGACAAGGAACGTCCTACCACATCTACATCTGATAACTTATAAATATCTTTTAACAAGAGATATTTGAACATCATAATCGGTGAATAAGCTTTACGCCCAAAATCGGGACGATAATTCTTTTCTAGTTCATCATAAATAAAGCTAAAATCACAGAGTTCAGTTAGCTGACGTAAAAAGTGGGTTTTAGGAACCACGATATCATACAAACTAGAATAAGGACTGACATCCATAGTTAACTGATTATCAAGCATTATTTCACCTCATCTCTAGTATAACAAAAAAGCCATCAATTTGATGACTTTTTCAGTAGGCTC
>CAJNCE010000050.1:0-1500 GCA_905221185.1 bacterium
CTCATCTGGTCAGCACGGTTTTGCAGGATACAGATGGGCAGTTTATCGGTTTATCCGTGGCAGAGGATTTGGCTTTTGCTCTGGAAAATGACGTGACAGCTCTAGATGAGATGAAAAGTCGTGTTCATAAGTGGGCTGAAAAGCTGGACCTTATTTCTTTGCTGAATCAGCGTCCTCAGGATTTGTCAGGTGGGCAAAAGCAGCGAGTTAGTCTAGCTGGTGTCTTGATTGATGAGAGCCCGATTCTCTTGTTTGATGAGCCACTCGCCAATCTGGATCCCAAGTCAGGTCAGGATATTATCGAATTGATTGACCAAATTCATAAGGAAGAGGGGACGACGACCCTTATTATTGAACATCGTTTGGAGGATGTTCTGCATCGCCCTGTGGATCGGATTGTCTTGATCAACGATGGTCGTATCCTCTTTAATGGGAGCCCTAATCAGTTACTGGCGATTGATTTATTGACCCAAAATGGAATCCGAGAACCTCTTTATCTCACCACTCTCCGTCAATTGGGTGTGGATTTAGCCAAGGAAGAACAATTAGCAAATCTGGATAACTTGTCTATCTCAAAAGGCCAGGTTCAGTTACGGACGGAACTGGTAAAAGAGGCCCCAGAATTACAGTCACTCTTTAGACTAGAGAATGTGTCTTTTTCTTATGATGATAGACCAATTTTAAAATCCATTTATCTGGATATTAAAAAGGGCGAAAAGATTGCCATTGTCGGAAAAAATGGAGCAGGGAAATCGACTCTAGCCAAGGCCTTAAGTAGATTTATTCAGACTGAAGGCCGCTATCTTTGGGAAGGACAGAATATCAAAGGCGATTCTGTTGCAGAGCGGGCGGAACGAGTAGGCTATGTGCTACAAAATCCTAATCAAATGATTTCAACCAATATGATTTTTGATGAGGTAGCTTTAGGACTTCGTTTACGAGGTGTGGACGAGAAGGAAATTGAAACGAGAGTCTATGAAACCTTGAAAATCTGTGGTCTTTATGAATTCCGTAATTGGCCTATTTCTGCCCTGTCATTTGGTCAGAAAAAACGTGTCACTATTGCATCGATTTTGGTTCTAGGAGCTGAAATTATCCTCCTAGATGAACCGACTGCAGGTCAAGACCAGAAGAACTATACTGAGATTATGGAATTTCTCGAAGAACTGCATCGAAAAGGTCATACCATTGTCATGATTACCCATGATATGCAATTGATGCTGGATTATTCAGACCGAGCTCTTGTCATGGTGGACGGGGAATTGATTGCCGATACGGATCCAGCTAGTCTGTTGAGCAATCCCGAGTTGTTAGTAAAAGCCAATCTAAAAGAGACCTCCATCTTCAACTTGGCTAAGAAGCTAGACGTGGACCCACTTGCTTTAACGGCATTTTACAAAGAAAGGAGAGAAGGATGCAAGCTAAATTAATTGGTTACCAGCATAGAGATACTGTGATTCATCGCTTGTCAGGAGCTGGGAAACTTCTCTTTTTCATTCT
>CAJNCE010000051.1:0-1419 GCA_905221185.1 bacterium
ACCATTCCTAGAAAAATTTGTGGCAGATTGCCGATAATTTGGGTGGCAATATTGCTACTATCCAGTTGTGGTAGTAGGTAGTTACGCAGTCCCAGCATAATTAAGAGAAGAAACCCCAGCAAAATCAAGGGATAGGTCGCTACTTCAATTAACTTTTTCTTGACCTTAGCTAGATTGTCTAGATACTCTTCTATCTTTCCCAAACTCAGGTGGAGATTCCCATGAACTTCAGCTAGGGATAACTGAGTGACAATGGCGCTTGAAAAGCCCAAACTTTCCATCATTTCTGAGAATGATTTCCCCTGAGACAAACCTGTGCGCATCTGGGTCACGCACTGTTTGTCCAACAAGGCACTCCTATCTAAAAAGGAGATAGTCTCCACCAGATGAAAACCGCTGGAAAAGAGATTGTTAAACAGGGTGATGATATTTTTTTGCTTAGCTGTAGCTAATTTTTTCCGTTTCAGCCTGAAGATTTGTGATATGTCCATCTTTAAGAAGCTGGTCAATCTGCGCATTCCAGCTAGTTGGCTGGTGTTCTTGATAGTCTTTGTTTGCAAAATCAACGATTCCTCCTCCCCCAATTAATCTCTGGTAGCAAACTCCTTGCAGAACGACCGCTAATTCCTCCTCACTCACGCCCAACTCCAGCAAGCGTTCATAAACACCTCGGATACTCTTGGCATGAATGGTTGAAAAGACTGTCGCCCCTGTCAAGCTGGCTCTGACCACTGCACGCGCCGTTTCGCTGTCTCGAATTTCTCCGATAATCAAGAGGTCAGGACGATGACGCAAAGAAAGTTTGATTAGATTTTCATAGGTTAGTCCAATCGCCTCATTCAACTGCAACTGTAGCATATCCTCTTGTTTGATTTCTACCGGATCTTCAATGGACATGACTTGTTGTCCCTTAAAAAGAGACTTGGCTAATTCGTGCATCAGGGTCGTCTTGCCACTGCCGACTGGACCAGCAAAAAGATAGAGTCCTCGTTGCCTGTACTGCTTGCCCAATTCTTCAATATCCTGAAACCAAAAATGCAAATCCTGCTCCTCATCGTGCAACAAGCGAATAACTAAACTCTCATGCCCTCGATAATCGCCTACGGTAGATAAACGTAGGGACGCCACCTTATCGCAATAGACATAGTCGCAGGAGCCTAGCTGACTACGTCGCTTTTCTCCCACATTCATACCCGCCACAAACTTGAAATGACTGATAACGGCCGCAAATTTTTCAAAATCATAACAACCAATTTTACAGCGCTCGTCTCCCACCCTCATATGAAGCTCATAGGCGTCTAACTTAGGGACAAAATAAATATCCTGCGCTCCTTTTTTCCGAGCCGAACGAATGATTTCTTGTGCAATTTCTTGAACCATACTTACCTCCTCACCTATACTATTCGCAAAGATTTGGAA
>CAJNCE010000052.1:0-1415 GCA_905221185.1 bacterium
GACGCTACAGCACTTGTTGACGCTGACGTAGACGCTACAGCGCTTGTACTTGCTGAGGTAGAGGCTACGGCGCTTGTACTTGCTGAGGTTGATGCTACCGCACTTGTGCTTGCTGAGGTAGAGGCTACCGCGCTTGTGCTTGCTGAGGTTGATGCTACCGCACTTGTGCTTGCTGACGTAGACGCCACTGCGCTTGTGCTTGCTGAGGTAGACGCTACAGCACTTGTGCTTGCTGAGGTAGACGCTACAGCACTTGTGCTTGCTGAGGTAGACGCTACAGCGCTAGTACTTGCTGAGGTTGATGCTACCGCGCTTGTTGAGGCTGACGTAGACGCTACAGCACTTGTTGACGCTGACGTAGACGCTACTGCACTTGTGCTTGCTGAGGTAGAGGCTACCGCACTTGTGCTTGCTGACGTTGACGCTACCGCGCTAGTACTTGCTGATGTTGATGCTACCGCACTTGTTGACGCTGACGTAGACGCTACGGCGCTTGTACTTGCTGAGGTAGACGCTACTGCGCTTGTACTTGCTGAGGTAGAGGCTACAGCGCTTGTGCTTGCTGAGGTAGAGGCTACAGCGCTTGTGCTTGCTGATGTTGACGCTACAGCGCTAGTACTTGCTGACGTAGACGCCACTGCGCTTGTGCTTGCTGAGGTAGACGCTACAGCACTTGTGCTTGCTGAGGTTGACGCTACAGCGCTAGTACTTGCTGAGGTTGATGCTACCGCGCTTGTTGAGGCTGACGTAGACGCTACAGCACTTGTTGACGCTGACGTAGACGCTACTGCACTTGTGCTTGCTGAGGTAGAGGCTACTGCACTTGTTGAGGCTGAGGTAGACGCTACAGCGCTAGTACTTGCTGAGGTTGATGCTACAGCACTTGTGCTTGCTGAGGTTGATGCTACCGCACTTGTTGAGGCTGAGGTAGACGCTACTGCGCTTGTACTTGCTGAGGTTGATGCTACAGCACTTGTGCTTGCTGAGGTTGATGCTACGGCGCTTGTTGACGCTGATGTTGATGCTACCGCACTTGTTGAGGCTGAGGTTGATGCTACAGCACTTGTGCTTGCTGATGTAGACGCTACAGCACTTGTACTTGCTGATGTAGATGCTACAGCACTTGTTGACGCTGACGTAGACGCTACTGCGCTTGTGCTTGCTGAGGTTGACGCTACCGCACTTGTGCTTGCTGACGTAGACGCTACCGCACTGGTTGAGGCTGAGGTAGACGCTACTGCGCTTGTACTTGCTGACGTTGACGCTACCGCGCTAGTACTTGCTGATGTTGATGCTACCGCACTTGTTGATGCTGAGGTAGACGCTACGGCGCTTGTGCTTGCTGACGTTGACGCTACCGCGCTAGTACTTGCTGATGTTGATGCTACCGCACTTGTTGATGCTGAGGTAGACGC
>CAJNCE010000053.1:0-1289 GCA_905221185.1 bacterium
GATTTGAAGAAATCCAGTATGTCCGTCGATATTGAAAATAATTACGAACCGCAATATATCAATATCCGAGGAAAAGGTCCTCTCATCAATGACTTGAAAAAAGAAGCTAAAAAAGCTAATAAAGTCTTTCTGGCGAGTGACCCGGACCGTGAAGGAGAAGCGATTTCTTGGCATTTGGCTCATATTCTCAACTTGGATGAAAATGATGCCAACCGTGTGGTCTTCAATGAAATCACCAAGGATGCGGTCAAAAATGCTTTTAAAGAACCTCGTAAGATTGATATGGACTTGGTCGATGCCCAACAGGCTCGTCGTGTCTTGGACCGCTTGGTAGGGTATTCGATTTCGCCTATTTTGTGGAAGAAGGTCAAGAAGGGCTTGTCAGCAGGGCGCGTACAGTCTATTGCCCTTAAACTCATCATTGACCGTGAGAATGAAATCAACGCCTTCCAGCCAGAAGAATACTGGACAATTGATGCTGTCTTTAAAAAGGGAACCAAGCAATTCCAGGCTGCTTTCTATGGAGTAGATGGCAAAAAGATGAAACTGACTAGCAATGACGAGGTTAAGGAAGTCTTGTCTCGTCTGACTAGTAAAGATTTTTCAGTGGATCAGGTGGATAAGAAAGAGCGCAAGCGCAATGCTCCATTACCTTATACCACTTCATCTATGCAGATGGATGCGGCTAATAAAATCAATTTCCGTACTCGAAAGACCATGATGGTCGCTCAACAGCTTTATGAAGGGATCAATATTGGTTCTGGTGTGCAAGGTTTGATTACCTATATGCGTACCGATTCAACTCGTATCAGCCCTGTAGCGCAAAACGAAGCAGCAAGTTTCATTACGGACCGTTTTGGTAGCAAGTATTCTAAGCATGGTAGCAAGGTCAAAAACGCTTCAGGAGCTCAGGATGCCCACGAGGCTATTCGTCCGTCTAGCGTCTTCAATACACCGGAAAGCATCGCTAAGTATCTGGACAAGGATCAGCTCAAGCTTTATACCCTTATCTGGAATCGTTTTGTGGCGAGCCAGATGACAGCGGCTGTCTTTGATACAATGGCTGTTAAATTGTCTCAAAATGGGGTTCAATTTGCTGCCAATGGTAGTCAGGTTAAGTTTGATGGTTATCTTGCCATTTATAATGATTCTGACAAGAATAAGATGTTACCGGACATGGCTGTCGGAGATGTGGTTAAGCAGGTTAATAGCAAACCAGAGCAACATTTTACTCAACCACCTGCTCGCTATTCTGAAGCAACACTGATCAAGACCTTGGAGGAAAATGG
>CAJNCE010000054.1:0-1237 GCA_905221185.1 bacterium
TTTTCTGAGTTAAACTCTCCAATATCATCGATTTTTTCACCAAAACCAATCAATTTTACAGGAATATTGAGTTCTTCGCGGATGGCTAGAACAACACCACCTCGAGCAGTTCCATCAATCTTAGTCAAGACAATTCCTGTCAAAGGGGTAATTTTTGAAAATTCTTTGGCCTGTACCAGGGCATTTTGACCTGTTGATGCATCAAGTGCTAAGAAGGTTTCATGGGGTGCTTCTGGCACTACACGTTTGATGATGCGACCAATCTTTTCCAACTCAGCCATAAGGTTGTCCTTGTTTTGCAGACGACCAGCGGTGTCAATCATGAGAATATCGATACCTTCAGCTACGGCACGTTCCATGCCATCAAAGACTACACTAGCTGGATCAGCTTTTTCAGGTCCAGTCACTACTGGAACATCTACTCGTCGGCCCCATTCAGCTAGCTGGGCGACTGCGCCTGCTCGGAAGGTATCTGCCGCAACTAGCATGACCTTCTTACCAGCTTGTTTATAGCGGTGGGCTAATTTTCCGATAGAAGTTGTTTTCCCAACACCATTAACCCCCACAAAGAGCATGACTGTCAAGCCATCTTGGAAGTGAATACTTTCATCGTAGTTGCCATCCTTTTCATAAAGCTCAACCAATTTCTCAATGATGACACGGCGAAGGGCGTCAGGTTTCTTGGCGTTTTCAAGCTTGGCTTCGTAGCGTAGCTCCTCTGTTAAATTAGAAGCGACCTGGACACCAACGTCACTCATGATCAGCAGTTCTTCCAATTCCTCAAAGAATTCTTCGTCAACAGAGCGGAAATTTGCAAAGAAAGCATTCAAACGAGCACCAAATCCTGTGCGAGTTTTCTTGAGACTGCGGTCATATTTTTCTTGAACAGTTTCTTCTGCTTGAATGGTTTCTGGTTCAAGCACTTCAGAATTATTTTCTTCTACAACTTCTTCAAGCTCAGGATTCTCTTCCTCTGTGACTTCTTCTGAATTTGGCAATTCTTCTATTTCTTCTTGAGAAACTTCTACAACTGGGTCTGAATTATAATTTTCTTCAACTGTATCTTGGATTTCCTCTTCTTCAAGCACAGCTGCTTCAGAACTTTCAACTTCTGCTACTTCTTGAGAAACTTCCTCAGCTTCTGTAAGGGCAGTCTCAGTATCTTCAGACAAATCAAGATTTTCCAGAGCTTCTTTTACAACTTCTTCGATTTTAGGTTCTTCTTTTTTTCCGAATA
>CAJNCE010000055.1:0-1237 GCA_905221185.1 bacterium
TTTTCTGAGTTAAACTCTCCAATATCATCGATTTTTTCACCAAAACCAATCAATTTTACAGGAATATTGAGTTCTTCACGAATGGCTAGAACCACACCACCTCGAGCAGTTCCATCAATCTTAGTCAAGACGATTCCTGTCAAAGGGATGATTTTTGAAAATTCTTTAGCCTGTACCAAGGCATTTTGACCTGTTGATGCATCAAGTGCTAAGAAGGTTTCATGAGGCGCTTCTGGCACAACACGTTTGATGATACGACCAATCTTTTCCAACTCAGCCATGAGGTTGTCCTTGTTTTGCAGACGACCAGCAGTATCAATCATAAGAATATCGATACCTTCAGACACGGCACGTTCCATGCCATCAAAGACCACGCTGGCTGGATCAGCTTTTTCAGGTCCAGTCACAACTGGAACATCCACACGGCGTCCCCATTCTGCTAATTGGGCAACGGCACCAGCACGGAAGGTATCTGCCGCAACCAACATGACTTTCTTGCCAGCTTGTTTGTAGCGGTGGGCTAGTTTCCCGATAGAAGTTGTTTTCCCAACACCATTGACCCCGACAAAGAGCATGACTGTCAAGCCATCTTGGAAGTGGATTCTTTCATCGTAGTTGCCATCCTTTTCATAAAGCTCAACCAATTTCTCAATGATGACACGGCGAAGTGCGTCAGGTTTCTTGGCGTTTTCAAGCTTGACTTCGTAACGTAACTCCTCCGTTAAGTTAGAAGCTACTTGGACACCAACGTCACTCATAATCAGCAGTTCTTCCAGTTCCTCGAAGAATTCTTCATCGACAGAGCGGAAATTGGCAAAGAAGGCATTCAAACGAGCACCAAATCCTGTACGAGTTTTCTTAAGACTGCGGTCATATTTTTCCTGAACAGTTTCTTCTACTTGAGGCGTTTCTGGTTCAAGAACTTCAGAATTATTTTCTTCTACAGCTTCTTCGTGTTCAGGATTCTCTTCCTCTGAGACTTCTTCTGAGTTTGGCAATTCTTCGACTTCTTCTTGAGAAACTACTACAGTTGGCTCTGAATCCTGACTTTCTTCAACTGTGTCTTGGATTTCCTCTTCTTCAAGCACAGGCTCTTCAAAACTTTCATCCTCTGCTTCTTCTCGAGGAACTTCCTCAGCTTCTGTAAGAGAAGACTCAACATCTTCAGACAAATCAAGATTTTCCAGAGCTTCTTTTACAACTTCTTCGATTTTAGGTTCTTCTTTTTTTCCGAATA
>CAJNCE010000056.1:0-1184 GCA_905221185.1 bacterium
CTTGTGCTTGCTGACGTAGACGCTACTGCGCTAGTACTTGCTGACGTAGACGCTACTGCGCTAGTACTTGCTGAGGTAGAGGCTACGGCGCTTGTGCTTGCTGAAGTAGATGATACTGCGCTAGTACTTGCTGAGGTAGAGGCTACCGCGCTTGTGCTTGCTGATGTTGATGCTACCGCACTTGTGCTTGCTGACGTAGACGCTACTGCGCTAGTACTTGCTGAGGTTGATGCTACCGCACTTGTGCTTGCTGATGTTGATGCTACCGCACTTGTGCTTGCTGACGTAGACGCTACCGCACTTGTTGACGCTGAGGTAGATGCTACTGCGCTTGTTGACGCTGAGGTAGACGCTACCGCACTTGTTGACGCTGAGGTAGACGCTACAGCGCTTGTACTTGCTGAGGTAGAGGCTACGGCGCTTGTGCTTGCTGAGGTTGATGCTACTGCACTTGTTGACGCTGACGTAGACGCTACTGCACTTGTTGACGCTGATGTAGACGCTACAGCGCTTGTACTTGCTGAGGTAGACGCTACTGCACTTGTTGACGCTGAGGTAGACGCTACGGCGCTTGTGCTTGCTGATGTTGATGCTACGGCACTTGTTGATGCTGAGGTAGACGCTACTGCGCTTGTGCTTGCCGATGTAGATGCTACCGCACTTGTGCTTGCTGACGTAGACGCTACCGCACTTGTTGACGCTGAGGTAGAGGCTACCGCGCTTGTACTTGCTGAGGTAGACGCTACTGCGCTTGTGCTTGCTGACGTAGACGCTACCGCACTTGTGCTTGCTGAGGTAGACGCTACAGCGCTTGTACTTGCTGAGGTTGATGCTACAGCACTTGTGCTTGCTGAGGTTGATGCTACCGCACTTGTTGACGCTGATGTAGACGCTACAGCACTTGTTGACGCTGAGGTTGATGCTACCGCGCTTGTGCTGGCTGACGTTGATGCTACCGCACTTGTGCTTGCTGAGGTTGACGCTACAGCACTTGTTGAGGCTGAGGTAGATGCTACAGCACTTGTGCTTGCTGAGGTTGATGCTACGGCGCTTGTTGACGCTGATGTTGATGCTACCGCACTTGTGCTTGCTGAAGTAGACGCTACCGCGCTTGTGCTTGCTGATGTTGATGCTACGGCACTTGTGCTTGCTGATGTTGACGCTACGGCGCTTGTGCTTGCTGA
>CAJNCE010000057.1:0-1139 GCA_905221185.1 bacterium
GTAGCGTCTACCTCAGCAAGCACAAGTGCAGTAGCGTCTACGTCAGCGTCAACAAGTGCTGTAGCGTCTACGTCAGCAAGTACAAGCGCCGTAGCGTCTACGTCAGCGTCAACAAGCGCCGTAGCGTCTACCTCAGCCTCAACCAGTGCCGTAGCGTCAACCTCAGCAAGCACAAGTGCGGTAGCATCAACATCAGCCAGCACAAGTGCAGTAGCATCAACATCAGCAAGCACAAGTGCGGTAGCGTCAACCTCAGCAAGCACAAGCGCTGTAGCGTCTACGTCAGCAAGTACAAGCGCCGTAGCGTCTACGTCAGCGTCAACAAGCGCCGTAGCGTCTACCTCAGCCTCAACCAGTGCCGTAGCGTCAACCTCAGCAAGCACAAGTGCGGTAGCATCAACATCAGCCAGCACAAGTGCAGTAGCATCAACATCAGCAAGCACAAGTGCGGTAGCGTCAACCTCAGCAAGCACAAGCGCTGTAGCGTCTACGTCAGCAAGTACAAGCGCCGTAGCGTCTACGTCAGCGTCAACAAGCGCCGTAGCGTCTACCTCAGCAAGCACAAGTGCCGTAGCGTCAACCTCAGCAAGCACAAGTGCGGTAGCGTCTACCTCAGCAAGCACAAGCGCCGTAGCATCAACATCAGCAAGTACTAGCGCGGTAGCATCAACATCAGCAAGCACAAGTGCCGTAGCGTCTACCTCAGCGTCAACAAGTGCGGTAGCATCAACCTCAGCAAGTACTAGCGCTGTAGCATCAACCTCAGCAAGTACTAGCGCGGTAGCCTCTACCTCAGCAAGCACAAGTGCCGTAGCGTCTACTTCAGCGTCAACAAGTGCGGTAGCGTCAACGTCAGCCTCAACAAGTGCGGTAGCCTCTACCTCAGCAAGTACAAGCGCCGTAGCGTCAACGTCAGCAAGTACAAGCGCTGTAGCGTCTACGTCAGCAAGTACAAGCGCTGTAGCGTCTACGTCAGCCTCAACAAGTGCTGTAGCGTCTACGTCAGCAAGCACAAGTGCTGTAGCGTCTACCTCAGCGTCAACAAGTGCTGTAGCATCAACCTCAGCAAGCACAAGCGCCGTAGCGTCTACCTCAGCATCAACAAGTGCGGTAGCATCAACATCAGCAAGTACTAGCGC
>CAJNCE010000058.1:0-1100 GCA_905221185.1 bacterium
TCTCCTTCATAAGGTGTCACCAAAATCATATGGTGACCCTTTGGAAGATTTTTCACGATACTATCCCAGTCTTCCTTGTAATTTTCAGGATTATTTACCCCAGTCGCAATGACCACCATCTTAGGTAAAAATTTATTCTGGCTATTGTTTAGCATGATTTCATTGGCGGTCTTGGTTGTTCTGCTGACCTGCGCATTAATCTGTGCTCCAGGAAGGGCTGTCTGTAGAGCTGTATTGGCCCTTAGAGCCACTGAGTCACCAATTAGCATAGTACCATCAGCAATCCCCAAACTGTTTGCATCTGCCCGTTCTGCCATCAACTTGGTCTGGCCAATATTGGTTGCGGCTTGCTTCAATCCATTAACAGTTAAATCTGTCTCAAATGCTCCCACTTGTGGTGCCATCAAAGTCACTAAGAAAACTATGAAGGCCAAGATTCCTGTGCTTGCTGCAAGGATTGTGTGAATATGAGGCAGGGGACGGAGAGTTTGTATAATAGGTGTGTCCTTTCCTGCAATCCAAGGTTCCAACACATAAAATGACAGACTGGCAAATCCATAAGAAAAAATCAAAGTTAATAACACAGCAAGAAGATTTGATGTCAACTGCGAGAAAATGATATAGAAAGGCCAATGGAAGAGATAAACCGCATAGCTAGTATCTGCTAAAAAACTGATAATCTTTGGTTCCTGCACATGAGGTGTCTTTTCATGTAAAACACGCGCCGCCAGAATCATGGCAAGGGCTGCAAGACTGGCAAGTAAAAAGCCGATAAGATAGGCAAAGAGATAGGTGAATTTGACAAAGAAGGTCAAAAGAACTAGGAAAGCAAATCCTCCTCCAAAAACCATCAAAGTCTTGCGTAAATCCCAGATTTTATCCAACTGCTTGACCAGAGAAGTCGTCTGACGAACACCTACAATCGTTGCTAAGATACTTCCCAAAAAGAATGGATAGACATGAGTTAAACTGGAGAAGTAAACAGAGGAATAAGAGGTTACTAGAAAACTACCAATAAACATGGAGAAGAAACTAATCAAGAAGGCAGCAGCAGACAAGAGAAAAACCATCCCTCTCAACTGACCATTTGATCTAGACTG
>CAJNCE010000059.1:0-1100 GCA_905221185.1 bacterium
TCTCCTTCATAAGGTGTCACCAAAATCATATGGTGACCCTTTGGAAGATTTTTCACGATACTATCCCAGTCTTCCTTATAATTTTCAGGATTATTTACCCCAGTAGCAATGACCACCATCTTAGGTAAAAATTTATTCTGGCTATTGTTTAGCATGATTTCATTGGCAGTCTTGGTTGTTCTGCTAACCTGCGCATTAATCTGTGCTCCAGGAAGGGCTGTCTGTAGAGCTGTATTGGCCCTTAGAGCCACTGAGTCCCCAATTAACATCGTTCCATCGGCAATTCCCAAACTGTTTGCATCTGCCCGTTCTGCCATCAACTTGGTTTGGCCAATATTTGTCGCGGCTTGCTTCAATCCATTAACAGTTAAATCTGTCTCAAATGCTCCCACTTGTGGTGCCAACAAGGTCACTAAGAAGACAATGAAGGTCAAAATGCCTGTGCTTGCTGCAAGGATTGTGTGAATATAAGGCAGGGGACGAAGGGTTTGTATAATAGGTGTACTCTTTCCTGCAATCCAAGGTTCCAACACATAAAATGACAGACTGGCAAATCCATAAGAAAAAATCAAAGTCAGTAACACAGCAAGAAGATTTGATGTCAACTGTGAGAAAATAATGTAGAAAGGCCAATGGAAAAGATAAACCGCATAGCTAGTATCCGCTAAAAAGCTGATAATCTTTGGCTCCTGCACGTTAGGAGTCTTTTCATGCAAGACACGCGCCGCCAGAATCATGGCAAGGGCTGCAAGACTGGCAAGCAAGAAGCCAATGAGATAGGCAAAGAGATAGGTGAATTTGACAAATAAGGTCAAAATGAGTAAGAAGACAAATCCTCCTGCAAAAACCAATAGGGTCTTTCGTAAATCCCAGATTTTATCCAATTGCTTGACGAGGGAAGTCGTCTGACGAACGCCTACGATAGTTGCCAGGATGCTCCCCAAAAAGAATGGATAGACATGAGTTAAGCTGGAGAAATAAACAGATGAATAAGAGGTTACTAGAAAACTACCAATAAACATTGAGAAGAAACTAATCAAGAAGGCAGCAGCAGACAAGAGAAAAACCATCCCTCTCAACTGACCATTTGATCTAGACTG
>CAJNCE010000060.1:0-1013 GCA_905221185.1 bacterium
GCGTCTACGTCAGCAAGCACAAGCGCAGTAGCCTCTACCTCAGCATCAACAAGTGCTGTAGCGTCTACCTCAGCAAGTACTAGCGCAGTAGCGTCTACATCAGCCTCAACAAGTGCTGTAGCGTCTACGTCAGCAAGCACAAGTGCGGTAGCATCAACATCAGCAAGCACAAGCGCGGTAGCGTCTACGTCAGCAAGTACAAGCGCTGTAGCGTCTACGTCAGCCTCAACAAGTGCTGTAGCGTCTACCTCAGCAAGTACTAGCGCCGTAGCGTCTACTTCAGCAAGCACAAGTGCGGTAGCGTCTACCTCAGCCTCAACAAGTGCGGTAGCGTCTACTTCAGCAAGCACAAGTGCCGTAGCATCAACCTCAGCAAGCACAAGTGCTGTAGCGTCTACCTCAGCGTCAACAAGTGCTGTAGCGTCTACCTCAGCAAGCACAAGCGCCGTAGCGTCTACATCAGC
The DNA here is from genome assembly GCA_905221185.1 of bacterium. GTDB lineage: Bacteria > Bacillota > Bacilli > Lactobacillales > Streptococcaceae > Streptococcus. The sequence goes on from CAJNCE010000060.1 coordinate 465, forward strand.
AAGCACAAGTGCCGTAGCATCAACATCAGCAAGCACAAGTGCTGTAGCGTCTACCTCAGCCTCAACAAGTGCTGTAGCGTCTACCTCAGCGTCAACAAGTGCTGTAGCGTCTACCTCAGCGTCAACAAGTGCTGTAGCGTCTACCTCAGCAAGCACAAGCGCAGTAGCGTCTACATCAGCATCAACAAGTGCTGTAGCGTCAACATCAGCAAGCACAAGTGCCGTAGCGTCAACATCAGCAAGCACAAGTGCTGTAGCATCAACATCAGCAAGCACAAGTGCGGTAGCGTCTACCTCAGCCTCAACAAGTGCTGTAGCGTCAACCTCAGCCTCAACAAGTGCTGTAGCGTCTACGTCAGCAAGCACAAGTGCCGTAGCATCAACATCAGCAAGCACAAGTGCTGTAGCGTCTACATCAGCAAGCACAAGCGCTGTAGCGTCTACCTCAGCGTCAACAAGTGCAGTAGCGTCTACCTCAGCCTCAACAAGTGCTGTAGCGTCTACCTCAGCGTCAACAAGTGCGGTAGCGTCTACGTCAGCCTCAACAAG
>CAJNCE010000061.1:0-993 GCA_905221185.1 bacterium
CTATTCCTGAGAAGCGGGGAATGGGTTCGTCAGCTGCTATCAGCATAGCGGCTATTCGTGCGGTATTTGACTACTATCATGCCGACCTGCCTCATGATGTACTAGAAATCTTGGTCAATCGGGCTGAGATGATTGCCCATATGAATCCTAGTGGTTTGGATGCTAAGACCTGTCTCAGTGACCAACCTATTCGCTTTATCAAGAACGTAGGATTTACAGAGCTTGAGATGAACTTATCCGCCTATTTGGTGATTGCAGATACAGACGTTTATGGTCATACTCGTGAAGCCATCCAAGTGGTTCAAAACAAGGGTAAGGATGCCCTACCGTTTTTACATGCCTTGGGAGAATTGACCCAGCAGGCAGAGGATGCGATTTCACGAAAAGATGCTGAAGGGCTGGGACAAATCCTCAGTCAAGCGCATTTGCATTTAAGAGAAATTGGTGTCAGTAGCCCTGAGGCAGACTCTTTGGTTGAAACGGCTCTTAGTTATGGTGCTTTAGGTGCCAAGATGAGCGGTGGTGGGCTTGGAGGCTGTATCATAGCCTTGGCAATCAATTTGACTCAAGCACAAGAACTAGCAGAAAGATTAGAAGAGAAAGGAGCTGTTCAGACATGGATAGAGAGCCTGTAACAGTACGTTCCTACGCAAATATTGCTATTATCAAATATTGGGGAAAGAAAAAAGAAAAAGAGATGGTGCCTGCTACTAGTAGTATCTCTCTGACTTTGGAAAATATGTATACGGAGACGACTTTATCGTCTTTACCAACGGATGCGACTTCTGATGCCTTTTATATCAATGGTCAATTACAAAATGAGGCTGAGCATGCCAAGATGAGTAAGATTATTGACCGCTACCGTCCAGCTGGAGAAGGCTTTGTCCGTATCGACACTCAAAACAATATGCCTACCGCAGCGGGCTTGTCCTCAAGTTCTAGCGGTTTGTCAGCCTTGGTTAAGGCTTGCAATGCTTATTTCAATCTTGGTCT
>CAJNCE010000062.1:0-971 GCA_905221185.1 bacterium
AAAGAGGTTGAACAGACCAGCCACCAGGCCTTATTAGCAAAGGACAAGGAAGTGCAGGCCTTGGAAAACCAATTGGCCACCTTGCGTTTGGAGCATGAAAATCAACTGCAAAAGACCCTATCTGACCTAGAAAAAGAACGGGATCAGGTCAAAAATCAACTCCTCTTGCAAGAAAAAGAAAATGAGTTGTCTTTGGCTTCTGTTAAGCAAAACTATGAAGCACAGCTTAAAGCAGCCAGTGAACAAGTCGAGTTTTATAAGAATTTTAAGGCTCAACAATCTACAAAAGCGATTGGGGAAAGCCTAGAACAGTATGCAGAGAGTGAGTTTAACAAGGTTCGCAGTTTCGCCTTTCCAAATGCTTACTTTGAGAAGGATAACAAGGTCTCTGCGCGTGGATCTAAGGGGGACTTTATCTTCCGTGAGTGTGATGAAAATGGAGTAGAGATTATCTCCATCATGTTTGAGATGAAAAATGAAGCGGATGGAACTGAGAAGAAACACAAGAACGCGGATTTCTATAAGGAATTGGACAAGGACCGTCGGGAGAAGAACTGTGAGTATGCGGTTTTGGTGACTATGCTTGAGGCCGATAACGACTACTTTAATACGGGAATTGTTGACGTTAGTCACGAGTATGAAAAGATGTATGTGGTTCGCCCTCAGTTCTTTATCCAGTTGATTGGGCTTTTGAGAAATGCTGCGCTTAATTCTCTTAAATACAAGCAGGAGTTGGCACTTGTCCGTGAACAAAACATTGATATCACTCATTTTGAAGAAGATTTGGATGCCTTTAAACTAGCCTTTGCTAAGAACTATAACTCAGCTTCGACTAACTTTGGCAAAGCTATCGATGAAATTGACAAGGCTATCAAACGCATGGAAGAGGTTAAGAAGTTCCTAACCACATCCGAAAACCAACTCCGTCTAGCAAACAATAAGTTGGAAGATGTTTCAGTTAAAAAATTGAC
>CAJNCE010000063.1:0-908 GCA_905221185.1 bacterium
AAGAAATATGCTCATTTCTTAATTTTTCGATAAAAAATCCAGCCATCTGATGGATGACTGAATTTCTATTTGCTTATGTTCAAAAATCTTTTTACTACTTAGGCTTCTGAGATATCGTTTTCGATGATGACCTTAATAGCATGGTGGTCTGCTGCCTTACCGAAGACTTCATAGGCTTTTTCAATTTCACTGAGTTTGAAATAATGAGTTACCAATTTTTCTGGTTCAATCTTATGACTTTCAAGTGCTTTCAACAATTGTGGAGTGGTATTTGTAGATACTAAACCAGTTGTTACATTGATGTTGCGAATCCAAAGTTTGTCCAAATCGAATTCAACTGGTTTACCATGTACACCACAGTTGGCAACCGTTCCGTCTACACCGATAATCTTTTGACAGAAGTCAAATGTTGCAGGAATACCAACAGCTTCGATAGCAACATCTACACCACGGCCATCTGTCAAATCATAAATTTCTTTAATGGCTTTTTCAGGGTCTGAAGAATTAACCTTATGGGTCGCACCGAATGATAAAGCAGTTTCCAAGCGGTTATCGTCTAAGTCCACCATAATCAATTTGGCTGGTGAGTAGAATTGAGCCGTCAAAAGAGCAGCCAATCCAACAGGTCCTGAACCAATAATGGCTACACTACAACCTGGTTCTACCTTCCCTTTCAAGACACCAATTTCATATCCAGTAGGCAGAATGTCGGATAGCATAACCAAGGCTTCATCTGACAAGTCTTCTGGAGTGTGGTAAAGAGTGTTGTCTGCATGAGGGACACGTAGATATTCAGCCTGCATACCATCAATCAAGTGACCGAAAATCCAACCCCCTTCGTCTTCACAGTGGGCATAAATTCCTTTTTTACAGTAGTAGCATTTACCACAGGCACAGACACAAGAAAT
>CAJNCE010000064.1:0-908 GCA_905221185.1 bacterium
AAGAAATATGCTCATTTCTTAATTTTTCGATAAAAAATCCAGCCATCTGATGGATGACTGAATTTCTATTTGCTTATATGATAAAAACTTTTTGGTTCTTAAGCTTCTGAAATATCATTTTCGATAATGACCTTAATAGCATGGTGGTCTGCTGCCTTACCGAAGACTTCATAGGCTTTTTCGATTTCACTTAGTTTGAAATAATGAGTTACCAATTTTTCTGGTTCAATCTTATGACTTTCAAGTGCTTTCAACAATTGCGGAGTGGTATTTGTAGATACCAAACCAGTTGTTACATTGATGTTACGAATCCAAAGTTTGTCCAAATCGAATTCAACTGGTTTACCATGTACACCACAGTTGGCAACTGTTCCGTCTACACCGATAATCTTTTGACAGAAATCAAATGTTGCAGGAATACCAACAGCTTCGATAGCAACATCTACACCACGACCATCTGTCAAATCATAAATTTCTTTAATGGCTTTTTCAGGGTCTGAAGAATTAACCTTATGAGTTGCACCGAATGATAAAGCTGTTTCCAAGCGGTTATCGTCTAAGTCTACCATAATCAATTTAGCTGGTGAGTAGAACTGAGCTGTCAAAAGAGCAGCCAATCCAACTGGTCCTGAACCAATAATGGCTACACTACAACCAGGTTCTACCTTCCCTTTCAAGACACCAATTTCATATCCAGTAGGCAAAATGTCTGATAGCATAACCAAAGCCTCATCTGACAAGTCTTCTGGAGTATGGTAAAGAGTGTTATCTGCATGAGGAACACGTAGATATTCAGCCTGCATACCATCAATCAAGTGACCGAAAATCCAGCCCCCTTCGTCTTCACAGTGGGCATAAATTCCTTTTTTACAGTAGTAGCATTTACCACAGGCACAGACACAAGAAAT
>CAJNCE010000065.1:0-892 GCA_905221185.1 bacterium
TCCAACATCTGGCTGAAATAGTCGTATGTTTTTTGATTTTTTTACGAATAGATAGATGAGTAGAAAAAGAAATGGAGTTATTTATGAAAATTACAAACTATGAAATCTATAAGTTAAAAAAATCAGGTTTGACCAATCAACAGGTTTTGAAAGTGCTAGAATACGGTGAAAGTGTTGATCAAGAACTGTTGTTAGGTGACATTGCAGATATATCAGGTTGCCGAAATCCAGCTGTTTTTATGGAACGTTATTTTCAGATAGACGATGCGCATTTGGAGAAGGAGTTTAAAAAATTTCCATCTTTCTCTATTTTAGATGACTGTTACCCTTGGGATTTGAGTGAAATATACGATGCACCTGTACTTTTATTTTACAAGGGAAATCTGGATCTCTTGAAATTCCCGAAGGTAGCGGTTGTGGGTAGTCGCGCTTGTAGCAAACAGGGAGCGAAGTCAGTTGAAAAAGTCATTCAAGGCTTGGAAAATGAACTGGTTATTGTCAGTGGATTAGCCAAGGGAATTGACACAGCGGCTCATATGGCAGCTCTCCAGAATGGTGGCAAAACCATTGCAGTGATTGGAACAGGTCTAGATGTGTTTTATCCTAAAGCCAATAAACGCTTGCAAGACTACATCGGCAATGACCATCTGGTTCTCAGTGAGTATGGACCTGGTGAACAACCTCTGAAATTTCATTTTCCTGCCCGTAATCGCATTATTGCAGGACTTTGCCGTGGTGTGATTGTAGCAGAGGCTAAAATGCGCTCAGGGAGTCTTATTACCTGTGAGCGAGCAATGGAAGAAGGCCGCGATGTCTTTGCTATTCCTGGTAGCATTTTAGATGGACTATCAGACGGTTGCCATCATTTGATTCAAGAAGGAGCAAAATTGGT
>CAJNCE010000066.1:0-890 GCA_905221185.1 bacterium
GCGGTAGCATCAACATCGGCCAGCACAAGCGCAGTAGCGTCTACCTCAGCAAGCACAAGTGCAGTAGCGTCTACCTCGGCCTCAACAAGTGCGGTAGCGTCTACCTCAGCGTCAACAAGTGCCGTAGCGTCTACCTCAGCAAGCACAAGTGCAGTAGCGTCTACCTCAGCGTCAACAAGTGCTGTAGCGTCTACGTCAGCCTCAACAAGCGCCGTAGCATCAACCTCAGCAAGTACTAGCGCAGTAGCGTCTACCTCAGCAAGTACTAGCGCCGTAGCGTCTACGTCAGCGTCAACAAGTGCGGTAGCGTCTACCTCAGCAAGCACAAGCGCAGTAGCGTCTACGTCAGCAAGCACAAGTGCGGTAGCATCAACATCGGCCAGCACAAGCGCAGTAGCGTCTACCTCAGCAAGCACAAGTGCAGTAGCGTCTACCTCGGCCTCAACAAGTGCGGTAGCGTCTACCTCGGCATCAACAAGCGCTGTAGCATCAACCTCAGCGTCAACAAGTGCAGTAGCATCAACCTCAGCAAGTACTAGCGCAGTAGCGTCTACGTCAGCAAGCACAAGCGCCGTAGCGTCTACGTCAGCCTCAACAAGCGCCGTAGCATCAACCTCAGCAAGTACTAGCGCAGTAGCGTCTACCTCAGCAAGTACTAGCGCCGTAGCGTCTACGTCAGCGTCAACAAGTGCGGTAGCGTCTACCTCAGCGTCAACAAGTGCCGTAGCGTCTACCTCAGCAAGCACAAGTGCTGTAGCGTCTACCTCAGCCTCAACAAGTGCCGTAGCGTCTACGTCAGCAAGCACAAGTGCTGTAGCGTCTACCTCAGCAAGCACAAGCGCAGTAGCGTCTACGTCAGCAAGCACAAGTGCTGTAGCGTCTACGTCAGC
>CAJNCE010000067.1:0-882 GCA_905221185.1 bacterium
GGGACCTTGCTGACTACTGATAAAAGGCTGACGGATCGTACCAAGGCAACCTTGAAAGCTGCGCGTGATCGTGGTATTAAGGTCGTATTGACAACTGGTCGTCCCTTAAAAGCTATGGATTTCTTTCTCCATGAGCTAGGGACTGACGGTCAGGAAGATGAGTATACGATTACCTTTAATGGTGGTTTAGTTCAGAAAAATACAGGTGAAATCCTTGATAAGACAGTCTTTTCATATGATGATGTGGCACGCTTGTATGAAGAAACAGAGAAATTATCACTGCCTCTTGACTCTATCTCAGAAGGAACTGTTTATCAAATCCAATCTGACCAAGAAAGTCTTTATGCCAAATTCAATCCAGCATTGACCTTTGTTCCAGTGGACTTTGAAGACTTATCTAGTCAAATGTCTTACAATAAATGCGTGACTGCCTTTGCTCAAGAACCCTTGGATGCAGCCATTCAGAAGATTTCTCCAGAATTGTTTGACCAATATGAAATCTTTAAGTCACGTGAAATGTTGCTAGAGTGGTCACCAAAGAATGTTCATAAAGAAACAGGTTTGGCCAAACTAATCAACCATCTAGGAATCGACCAAAGCCAAGTGATGGCCTGTGGTGATGAAGCCAATGACCTTTCTATGATTGAATGGGCAGGGCTCGGTGTTGCCATGCAAAATGCTGTTCCTGAAGTCAAGGCAGTCGCAAATGTGGTAACTCCAATGACCAATGATGAGGAAGCTGTCGCCTGGGCTATCGAAGAATACGTGCTAAAGGAGAACTAAGATATGGGATTATTTGACCGTCTATTCGGAAAAAAAGAAGAACCTAAAATCGAAGAAGTTGTAAAAGAAGCTCTGGAAAATCTTGATTTGTCTGAAGAT
>CAJNCE010000068.1:0-864 GCA_905221185.1 bacterium
GGCTCTATAATATTTGTAGTGGGTAAATCCCCTATAGATATTATGGAGCCTATTTTTGTGTAGAAAAAAAGTCCCATATGACCTATAATGAAAAGCGACAAAACAACTCATTAGAAAGATTCATATGGAACAATTACATTTTATCACAAAACTGCTCGATATCAAAGACCCTAATGTCCAAATTATGGATGTTGTTAATAGAGATACCCACAAGGAAATCATCGCCAAACTGGATTATGAGGCCCCATCTTGTCCTGAATGTGGAAGTCAAATGAAGAAATATGACTTCCAAAAACCATCGAAAATTCCTTACCTTGAAACAACTGGTATGCCTACCAGAATCCTCCTTAAAAAGCGTCGTTTCAAGTGCTATCATTGCTCTAAAATGATGGTAGCCGAGACCTCTCTCGTCAAGAAAAATCACCAAATTCCTCGTATCATCAACCAAAAAATTGCGCAAAAGCTGATTGAAAAGACTTCTATGACCGATATAGCCCATCAGCTTTCCATTTCAACTTCAACTGTCATTCGCAAGCTCAATGACTTTCACTTTAAGCATAACTTTAGCCAACTTCCTGAGATTATGTCCTGGGACGAGTATGCCTTTACCAAGGGAAAAATGAGTTTCATTGCACAAGACTTTGATAATCTCAACATTATCACCGTTCTTGAAGGTAGAACACAGGCTATCATCCGAAATCACTTTCTGCGCTACGATAGAGCCGTTCGTTGTCAGGTGAAAATCATTACGATGGATATGTTTAGCCCTTACTATGACTTGGCTAGACAACTTTTCCCGTGTGCTAAAATTGTACTTGATCGCTTTCACATTGTACAACATCTCAGCCGTGCTATGAGTCGTGT
>CAJNCE010000069.1:0-845 GCA_905221185.1 bacterium
TCAGCAAGCACAAGCGCCGTAGCGTCTACCTCAGCATCAACAAGTGCGGTAGCATCAACATCAGCAAGTACTAGCGCTGTAGCGTCAACATCAGCAAGCACAAGCGCGGTAGCCTCTACCTCAGCAAGCACAAGTGCGGTAGCGTCTACCTCAGCCTCAACAAGTGCAGTAGCCTCTACCTCAGCAAGCACAAGTGCAGTAGCGTCTACGTCAGCGTCAACAAGTGCTGTAGCGTCTACGTCAGCCTCAACAAGCGCGGTAGCCTCTACCTCAGCAAGTACTAGCGCTGTAGCGTCTACCTCAGCAAGCACAAGTGCTGTAGCGTCTACCTCAGCAAGCACAAGTGCGGTAGCATCAACCTCAGCAAGCACAAGCGCGGTAGCCTCTACCTCAGCAAGCACAAGTGCGGTAGCATCAACCTCAGCAAGTACAAGCGCCGTAGCCTCTACCTCAGCAAGTACAAGCGCTGTAGCGTCTACGTCAGCGTCAACAAGTGCTGTAGCGTCTACGTCAGCCTCAACAAGCGCGGTAGCCTCTACCTCAGCAAGTACTAGCGCTGTAGCGTCTACCTCAGCAAGCACAAGTGCTGTAGCGTCTACCTCAGCAAGCACAAGTGCGGTAGCATCAACCTCAGCAAGCACAAGCGCGGTAGCATCTACCTCAGCAAGCACAAGTGCGGTAGCATCAACCTCAGCAAGTACAAGCGCCGTAGCCTCTACCTCAGCAAGTACAAGCGCTGTAGCGTCTACGTCAGCGTCAACAAGTGCTGTAGCGTCAACGTCAGCAAGCACAAGCGCCGTAGCGTCTACCTCAGCATCAACAAGTGCGGTAGCATCAACATCAGC
>CAJNCE010000070.1:0-833 GCA_905221185.1 bacterium
TTAAAGACGATGTTGACATGAGTTCCTTTTTCAGTCAGACGTTTACCAGTACGGAAGAAGAAAGGAACACCACGGAAGCGATCGCTGTCTACAAAGAAGGCACCAGATGCAAAGGTTTCAGTTGTTGATTCTGGATTTACATTTGGCTCGCTACGATAAGAGATGTATTTCATGCCATCAATCTTACCAGAACGGTATTGACCACGGATAAAGTATTCTTTAAGTTCTTCATCAGTTGGATGATAGAGGTTTTTAAAGACCTTAATCTTTTCAGCACGGATCTCGTCTTTTGTGAAGCTTGCTGGCTTATCCATAGCAAGGAGAGAAAGAAGTTGCAAAGTATGGTTTTGTACCATATCACGGAGGGCACCAGATTGGTCATAGTAGCCACCACGCTCTTCTACACCCAAGCGCTCTGCAAAGGTAATTTGAACATTGTCGATAAAGTCCTTGTTCCAAACGTTTTCAAAGATCAGGTTTGCAAAGCGAACTGCAAAGATACTTTGAATCATTTCCTTACCAAGATAATGGTCGATACGGAAAATTTGTTCTTCATCAAATGTCGCTAGGAGTTCGTCATTCAACTTGCTTGCAGTTGCGTAATCTGTACCAAATGGTTTCTCAACGATTAGGCGTTCAAAACCTTTACCATCTACAATGTTTTCTGATTTGAGGTGCTTAGCAATGGTTCCAAAGAATTGAGGAGCCATAGACAAGAAGAAGAGCTTGTTGTGTTCGGCTTGGTACTTGTCATTAAGTTCAGCCTGCAATTGACGTAGAGCAATGTAGTGTTCTGTATCATTGACATCATGACTTTGATAGTAGAAGTGGCT
>CAJNCE010000071.1:0-827 GCA_905221185.1 bacterium
GCGCTTGTGCTTGCTGATGTTGATGCTACGGCACTTGTGCTTGCTGATGTTGACGCTACGGCGCTTGTGCTTGCTGATGTAGACGCTACAGCGCTAGTGCTTGCTGAGGTAGACGCTACCGCACTTGTTGATGCTGAGGTAGACGCTACAGCGCTTGTGCTTGCTGATGTTGATGCTACCGCACTTGTGCTTGCTGAGGTAGACGCTACAGCACTTGTGCTTGCTGATGTTGATGCTACGGCACTTGTGCTTGCTGACGTTGACGCTACAGCACTTGTTGATGCTGACGTAGACGCTACAGCACTTGTTGATGCTGAGGTAGACGCTACCGCACTTGTTGATGCTGACGTAGACGCTACGGCGCTTGTGCTTGCTGAGGTTGATGCTACCGCGCTAGTACTTGCTGAGGTAGACGCTACCGCACTTGTTGACGCTGAGGTAGACGCTACAGCACTTGTGCTTGCTGACGTAGACGCTACGGCGCTTGTGCTTGCTGAGGTAGACGCTACCGCACTTGTTGACGCTGAGGTAGACGCTACCGCACTTGTTGATGCTGACGTAGACGCTACCGCACTTGTTGACGCTGAGGTAGACGCTACGGCGCTTGTGCTTGCTGAAGTAGAGGCTACTGCGCTTGTGCTTGCTGACGTAGACGCTACGGCGCTAGTACTTGCTGACGTAGACGCTACCGCGCTTGTGCTTGCTGACGTAGACGCTACTGCACTTGTTGATGCTGAGGTAGACGCTACGGCGCTTGTGCTTGCTGAAGTAGACGCTACCGCGCTTGTGCTTGCTGATGTTGATGCTACGGCACTTGTGCTTGCTGA
>CAJNCE010000072.1:0-795 GCA_905221185.1 bacterium
ATGAAAAAACTCTTATGATAGTGGGTTTTGAAAGCATCTGAAAAGAATAAATCCAAATCCAAAGACCAACGCTTCATCATAACCACTGTTAATACGATAGCTAATAAGGAAAAAGAAGAGTTAACAATCCCATTTCCTACTTCTGATAGCATATCTATATCTAACATCCGAATATAGAACAATACCAATAAATAGCGAATACTCTGATAAAAACTAAAAAGATAGAGTGAAAGAAATAAAGATTCCCCCTTTTTCTTCCTATTCATATAGAAAATAAGGTAAAAAAAGATTAAAACTTCCAAATACATGATTTCAAAAAAAGTTTTACCAGCTATTGCTTGCATCATTAGTAAATAGACTATGTATCTCTTTTTACGAAATTCCGGTGTAATTTGGTAACCTAGATAGATTGGAGGAATTATAATGGAGACTATCAACAATAAAGCAAATAGAGTTTCCTTAATAAAAGTCAAAATCATACTATCAAATCACGCTCTCCATCAATCTCTAAATCCAATAAATAGAGTTGGTAATGGTCAAAATACTGAGAATACTTTTCAACATCTCCATAGTTTTTGGCAATATCAATTTCTAATCTTAAATTGCGAGAGCGACCGATGTCTAGTAAAGTCTGCTCTATCCGTCCTTGCTGGACTCTATCATCTTCCAAAACTAAAATTCTCATTCCTCTCCCCCTCTGTTCTCATTCTTAAATGGTAATTCTAAATCTTGTCTAAAGGTCGTTTCTCCTAGCTGGGTATCTAAGTTCAAATCATAATGAAAAACCATATCCTC
>CAJNCE010000073.1:0-776 GCA_905221185.1 bacterium
GCGTCTACGTCAGCAAGCACAAGCGCAGTAGCCTCTACCTCAGCATCAACAAGTGCTGTAGCGTCTACCTCAGCAAGCACAAGTGCTGTAGCGTCTACGTCAGCAAGCACAAGTGCTGTAGCGTCAACATCAGCATCAACAAGTGCTGTAGCGTCAACATCAGCATCAACAAGTGCGGTAGCGTCAACATCAGCGTCAACAAGTGCAGTAGCGTCTACATCAGCAAGTACTAGCGCAGTAGCGTCTACATCAGCAAGCACAAGTGCAGTAGCGTCTACCTCAGCGTCAACAAGTGCGGTAGCGTCTACCTCAGCAAGTACAAGCGCGGTAGCATCAACCTCAGCAAGCACAAGTGCGGTAGCATCAACCTCAGCAAGCACAAGTGCGGTAGCGTCAACATCAGCAAGCACAAGTGCAGTAGCATCAACATCAGCAAGCACAAGTGCAGTAGCGTCTACCTCAGCATCAACAAGTGCTGTAGCGTCAACATCAGCATCAACAAGTGCAGTAGCGTCTACGTCAGCAAGCACAAGCGCCGTAGCGTCTACATCAGCAAGCACAAGTGCCGTAGCATCAACATCAGCAAGCACAAGCGCGGTAGCGTCTACATCAGCGTCAACAAGCGCCGTAGCCTCTACCTCAGCAAGCACAAGCGCGGTAGCCTCTACCTCAGCGTCAACAAGTGCAGTAGCGTCTACGTCAGCAAGCACAAGCGCCGTAGCGTCAACATCAGCAAGCACAAGTGCCGTAGCATCAACATCAGCAAGCACAAGCGC
>CAJNCE010000074.1:0-710 GCA_905221185.1 bacterium
ACCTCAGCAAGTACTAGCGCAGTAGCGTCTACGTCAGCAAGTACTAGCGCAGTAGCGTCTACGTCAGCAAGCACAAGCGCAGTAGCGTCTACCTCAGCATCAACAAGTGCTGTAGCGTCTACCTCAGCAAGCACAAGTGCGGTAGCGTCTACGTCAGCGTCAACAAGTGCGGTAGCGTCTACGTCAGCGTCAACAAGTGCGGTAGCGTCTACGTCAGCGTCAACAAGCGCGGTAGCATCAACATCAGCGTCAACAAGCGCTGTAGCGTCTACGTCAGCGTCAACAAGCGCGGTAGCATCAACCTCAGCCAGCACAAGTGCGGTAGCGTCTACCTCAGCAAGTACTAGCGCGGTAGCATCAACCTCAGCAAGCACAAGCGCCGTAGCGTCAACGTCAGCAAGTACTAGCGCTGTAGCGTCTACCTCAGCGTCAACAAGTGCTGTAGCGTCTACGTCAGCATCAACAAGTGCTGTAGCGTCAACGTCAGCAAGCACAAGTGCTGTAGCATCAACATCAGCAAGCACAAGTGCTGTAGCGTCTACCTCAGCAAGCACAAGTGCGGTAGCATCAACATCAGCAAGTACTAGCGCGGTAGCATCTACCTCAGCAAGCACAAGTGCGGTAGCATCAACCTCAGCAAGCACAAGCGCCGTAGCGTCAACATCAGCAAGCACAAGTGCCGTAGCATCAACATCAGCAAGCACAAGCGC
>CAJNCE010000075.1:0-661 GCA_905221185.1 bacterium
TTCCGTGGTGTTCCTTTCTTCTTCCGTACTGGTAAACGTCTGACTGAAAAAGGAACTCATGTCAACATCGTCTTTAAACAAATGGACTCTATCTTTGGTGAGCCACTTGCTCCAAACATTTTGACCATCTATATCCAACCAACAGAAGGCTTCTCTCTTAGCTTAAATGGGAAGCAAGTAGGAGAAGAATTTAACTTGGCTCCTAACTCACTTGATTACCGTACAGATGCGACCGCAACTGGTGCTTCTCCAGAACCATACGAGAAATTGATTTATGATGTCCTAAATAACAACTCAACTAACTTTAGCCACTGGGATGAAGTAGGTGCGTCATGGAAATTGATTGACCGTATCGAAGAGCTCTGGGCTGAAAATGGTGCCCCACTTCATGATTATAAAGCTGGAAGCATGGGACCTCAAGCCAGCTTTGACTTACTTGAAAAATTCGATGCCAAATGGACTTGGCAACCAGATATCGCCTATCGTCAAGATGGTCGTTTAGAATAAAAAAATCCTGCAAGTTTGTAGCTTGCAGGATTTTTGCTTCTGATTAGATTAAGCCTTCCAAGAGACCCTTCATAAAGTTTTCTGAGTTAAACTCTCCAATATCATCGATTTTTTCACCAAAACCAATCAATTTTACAGGAATATTGAGTTCTTC
>CAJNCE010000076.1:0-632 GCA_905221185.1 bacterium
GCTGCTTTTGCTGCTTCTAATGCTGCTTTCTTAGCGTTTACGTTCGCTAAGGCTTCTGCTACTGCTGTTGCTGTAACGTTTTCGTCGTTAATCACTGCTTCGGCTGCTGTTACTGCTGCTTCGGCTGCTGCTTTCGCGTTGTTATAGGCATCTACTGTTGCTTTTGTTTTGCCTTCTGTTGATACTACTTCTTTTGCCTTTGTATCTAAGTCTGCTTTCGCTGTTGACAACTCTGTTGTATCTGCTTTAGCTACTAATTTTGCTTTTGCTGCTTCTAGTTTAGCTTTTAAGGCTTCAATTTTCGCTTGTACTAGGGCTGCTTCTGCTTGCGTTTTGTTTTCTGGATCCGCTAAGATTGCGGCTGCTTCTCTCTTAGCTGCTTCGATGTCTGCAGTAAGTTTTCCAGTTTCTGCTTTATAAGCATCTGCTGTTGCTTTTGTTTTGCCTGCTAAGTCCGCATCACCTAATACTGCTAAGTCTGTTTCTGCATTTCCTAACGCTGTTTTTTGTTCTGGCGTTACTTTGTCTACTAACGCTGCTTTTGCTGCTTCTAATGCTGCTTTCTTAGCGTTTACGTTCGCTAATGCTTCTGCTACGGCTGTTGCTGTAACATTTTCGTCGTTGATTACTGC
>CAJNCE010000077.1:0-611 GCA_905221185.1 bacterium
GCATTAGAAGAGGCTGTTAAAGAATTAGAAAAAGCTGAAACTAATAGTCCAGAAGAAGCAAAAGCAAAAGCTGATACAATTGCAGCATTAAAAGCAGCATCAGATGAAACAAGAAAACAAATTGTAGAAGGCTTCAAAAAAGGCTTAACTGCAAAACAAGCTGAAGAATTAATCGATAAAGCAAATGAAAAAGCTGCAGAAGAAGATAAAGAAGCGGCAGCAAAAGAGAAAGCAGCACAAGATGAGTTCTTAGCAAATTATGATAAGGCATTAGAAGAGGCTGTTAAAGAATTAGAAAAAGCTGAAACTAATAGTCCAGAAGAAGCAAAAGCAAAAGCTGATACAATTGCAGCATTAAAAGCAGCATCAGATAAAACAAGAAAACAAATTGTAGAAGGCTTCAAAAAAGGCTTAACTGCAAAACAAGCTGAAGAATTAATCGATAAAGCAAATGAAAAAGCTGCAGAAGAAGATAAAGAAGCGGCAGCAAAAGAGAAAGCAGCACAAGATGAGTTCTTAGCAAATTATGATAAAGCATTAGAAGAGGCTGTTAAAGAATTAGAAAAAGCTGAAACTAATAGTCCAGAAGAAGCAAAAGCAAAAGCTGATAC
>CAJNCE010000078.1:0-609 GCA_905221185.1 bacterium
GCCGAACGAATGATTTCTTGTGCAATTTCTTGAACCATACTTACCTCCTCACCTATACTATTCGCAAAGATTTGGAAAAAATAAAAAAGCAACTCCAAAAAAGTTACTTTTTCTCTATTTTAATTTCATACGGCAAGAACGGTGCCTTTCCTGACCAGTTTGTTTTTCATAGCCTGGGCGTAGTTTTTCATCTGGAATAACCTGCTCGTCCTGCAAAAGAGCCAAAGAATGGTATTGTTGTAAATACTCATCACATTCATCACACCAGCGTTGGTCTTCTGGATCCCAAAAAATGGTCATCAAATCACTTCTGCTTTTATAAAGAGGGGATTCTTGTTCCAGTCTAAACCAGCAAGTTTTGTAGTATTTGAGAGCATCATAATACTGATCAAATTTCTTACTTGCTACAATATCTTCTTCCCAACCTTCTAAGAACCACCACGGTTCAAAATCTCCGTACATTTCTATAACACGATACATATTCATTCATTCCTTTGTACCGTATATTATAACCAATTCCGCCAAACAAGGAAAGAAATATGCTCATTTCTTAATTTTTCGATAAAAAATCCAGCCATCTGATGGATGACTGAATTTCTATTTGCTTAT
>CAJNCE010000079.1:0-597 GCA_905221185.1 bacterium
GCTTGTTTGCGCTGTTCACGTTTATATTTTGCCCAGTTTGTTTCACTTTCTACCATGGCTTTTGCTTGTGACAGTGTAGCATGCCCATCATCGTCTATCTGAATCAGTCCACATTTTGTAAAATATGCAACTGTCATATTTATATCATCTTCAGAAACATCAAGTTTTAAAGCTAATTC
Source organism: bacterium (assembly GCA_905221185.1). Lineage (GTDB taxonomy): Bacteria > Bacillota > Bacilli > Lactobacillales > Streptococcaceae > Streptococcus. Next base: position 180 of record CAJNCE010000079.1, read on the forward strand.
CTGTACCAAGCTATCAAAATATCCTTCATAGTACAAAATACAATCATCTTCTAAACTTTCCAACATAAGACGGATATAAATAACTGTCATAGTGTAGCCACCAGGCATATTTTTCAGTCGTTTAATAAAAAGATTATCAAAAAACTTCTTATCAACTTTTAACCAAAAATATATTTTAGTCTTTGCCATCATCTACCCCCAGAAACTTCAAAATATCCGTAACTTTGTAATAGACTTTTCTAGTATCTTCTAGTGGTGGTTGGTAACGTCTTAGTCCTGCACCTTCCCACTTTTGCAAGGTTTTGTATTTTATATCTAACTCGTCCATGGCTTCCTGTGCTGACATTAAACCAGTTAGTCGTGGTTTAGGTCTTTCTCGGACTGCTAGATAGTTTTCTACTACTGTGCTTATTCTATT
>CAJNCE010000080.1:0-590 GCA_905221185.1 bacterium
GTTACAGCAACAGCCGTAGCAGAAGCATTAGCGAACGTAAACGCTAAGAAAGCAGCATTAGAAGCAGCAAAAGCAGCGTTAGTAGACAAAGTAACGCCAGAACAAAAAACAGCGTTAGGAAATGCAGAAACAGACTTAGCAGTATTAGGTGATGCGGACTTAGCAGGCAAAACAAAAGCAACAGCAGATGCTTATAAAGCAGAAACTGGAAAACTTACTGCAGACATCGAAGCAGCTAAGAGAGAAGCAGCCGCAATCTTAGCGGACCCAGAAAACAAAACGCAAGCAGAAGCAGTCCTAGTACAATCAAAAATTGAAGCCTTAAAAGCTAAACTAGACGCAGCCAAAGCAAAATTAGTCGCTAAAGCAGATACAACAGAGTTGTCAACAGCGAAAGCAGAGTTAGATACAAAAGCAAAAGAAGTAGTTCCAACAGAAGGAAAAACAAAAGCAACAGTAGATGCCTATAACGAAGCGAAAGCAGCAGCCGAAGCAGCAGTAACAGCAGCCGAAGCAGTAATCAACGACGAAAATGTTACAGCAACAGCAGTAGCAGAAGCCTTAGCGAACGTAAACGCTAAGAAAGCAGC
>CAJNCE010000081.1:0-566 GCA_905221185.1 bacterium
TTGAAAGTACATGAAAAAGTGGTAGAAGTAACAGAACCACCAACACCAAATACACCGGTGGATCCAAATGTACCAGTAGAGCCAGATAAACCTGTTGACCCAACAATACCAAAATGGCCAGCAGAAGGACTAAAAGAATCCGATCTTAAAAAAGAAGTAACACGTACAATTACTTACGTTAAGAAAGAAACTGCAGATGGAAAAGAAGAGCCAAGTGGAAAAGACCCAGTAACACAAACAGCTCATTTCACTAGAAAAGCAAGCTATAATGTAGTTACAGGAAAAATCACATACGGAAATTGGGAAAGCGCGGATAAAGAATTAGCAAAAGTAGACACACCTACATTAACAGGCTATGTAGCAGACAAAGCTTCAGTAGATAAAGTGGAAACAAATGAAAATTCGACAGGATTAGATCAAAAAGTAGTTTATACTAAGTTAGGATCATGGGTACCAAAAGTGCCAGGTGAAGAAACACCAACGCCACTGCCATATCCAAACCATCCAACAGATCCAACGAAACCTGGAGATCCAACGGATCCTAATACACCAAATGTACCAGTGAT
>CAJNCE010000082.1:0-552 GCA_905221185.1 bacterium
CAATTACAAAAAGAAATTGCTGAAGAAGAAGCAAGCTTGCGTACAGATGAAGCGAGTTTGAAGAACTTGCAAGATGAGATGGTTTCATTGACAGAAAAGTTAGAAGCCATCAAATCTCAGGGAGAGCAGGCTCGTATTCAGGAGCAAGGTTTGTCACTTGCCTATCAGCAAACCAGTCAGCAAGTTGAGGAACTGGAGACTCTTTGGAAACTCCAAGAAGAAGAATTAAATCGTCTTTCTGAGGGAGATTGGCAAGCAGATAAGGAAAAATGTCAAGAGCGACTTACTACTATCGCCAGCGACAAGCAAAATCTGGAAGCTGAGATTGAAGAGATTAAGTCTAACAAAAATGCCATCCAAGAACGCTATCAAAACTTGCAGGAAGAGCTAGCGCAAGCTCGCTTGCTTAAGACAGAACTGCAAGGGCAAAAACGTTATGAAGTAGCTGATATTGAGCGTTTAGGCAAGGAATTGGACAATTTAGATATCGAAAAAGAGGAAATCCAGCGCCTTCTTCAAGAAAAGGTTGATAATCTTGAGAAAGTTGATACG
>CAJNCE010000083.1:0-511 GCA_905221185.1 bacterium
GTTCGCCTTGGGTCAGTTGCGTGTAGCTCATGGCAATCTTTCTTGCAGGAAAGGCCGTATGCTACCGCATACTGGCCTTTTTCTGTTAGGGAAAGTTGCACTTCAAATGCGAATCCGCCAATCTTTGAATATTGCTGTTGTTCTAAGGTCTAGATTCCCGCCTGCGCGGGAATGACGGCTGCAGATGCCCGACGGTCTTTATAGTGGATTAACAAAAATCAGGACAAGGCGACGAAGCCGCAGACAGTACAAATAGTACGGAACCGATTCACTTGGTGCTTCAGCACCTTAGAGAATCGTTCTCTTTGAGCTAAGGCGAGGCAACGCCGTACTGGTTTTTGTTAATCCACTATAAAAACACAACCTAAATAAAAATGCCGTCTGAACCATATTTCAGGTTTCAGACGGCATTTGCGTGTCGGATGCACACCGGACAGGCGGTAAGCCGGGTTCTGTCTCGGACAGTCATTCCTCTAGGCATACCGTTACCAGTATGCTCAAGCAACCTACC
>CAJNCE010000084.1:0-478 GCA_905221185.1 bacterium
GCCAATTGGTTTTCCAAGGCCTGCACTTCCTTGTCCTTTGCTAATAAGGCCTGGTGGCTGGTCTGTTCAACCTCTTTCTTAGCCAACTCTTTCTCTGTATCAAAGTTTTGGATTTGACTCTGCAATTGAGCAATTTCTTGGTCTTTTTGAGCTAGTTTAGACTGTTGATCATTCATAGCCTTTTGCTCAGCCAAGGCCAGTTCCTGCTTCATGCGATCGTGCAATTCCTTATCAAACTCTGCCGTTCTCACTTGGGACAAAAGTTCTGCATACTGACTTTCATTTACTGTAAAGACTTCCCCACAATTGGGACATTTGATTTCGTTCATATCTTTCCTCTTTCTAGACTTCTTTAACCATTATATCATGCCTTAGGGAAAATCAAAAACAGTGAGTCAAAACCCACTGTTTATCTTCTTTTACTTTAAATTTTTTCCAAGGCCAAGCGCAAGTCTTCAATCAAATCCTCTACATTTTC
>CAJNCE010000085.1:0-462 GCA_905221185.1 bacterium
TCAAACAATCTACCAATTAAGCTTCTTCGTCTTCTTTACGACGACGGCCTGCAAGACCAAGACCAAGTAATGCACTTGCGGCAGCTGCTACCATAGCTACAGTAGAATCTGCTGTACCTGTATTTGGCAATTCTTTAGCTGCTTTACGCGCATTTGCTGCTGCTTCTTGGCTAGCATTAGCTGCTGCTTGAGTTGTAGCTGGAGCTACAGCTGGTGTTTGAGCAGCTTGGTCGTTAGCTGGAGTTGCATGATCAGTTGCTGGAGCAACTTTCGCCATGAAGTCTTCGATACGTTTAACCATTGCATCCACTTCTGCTTGACTTGCATCTGCATTAGCAAATACTTTCTTAGCATCTGCTAATAAGTCATTCGCTTCTTTTGCAGTTTCTGCATCAAGCTTAGCTGATTCTTTAATGATCAATTCATCTAATTGATGGATAGCACCTTCTAACTTAGCTTTAT
>CAJNCE010000086.1:0-461 GCA_905221185.1 bacterium
ACCTCAGCCTCAACAAGTGCTGTAGCGTCTACCTCAGCGTCAACAAGTGCGGTAGCGTCTACGTCAGCCTCAACAAGTGCTGTAGCGTCTACCTCAGCGTCAACAAGTGCCGTAGCGTCTACCTCAGCAAGCACAAGCGCTGTAGCGTCTACGTCAGCCTCAACAAGTGCTGTAGCATCAACATCGGCCAGCACAAGCGCTGTAGCGTCTACCTCAGCAAGTACTAGCGCCGTAGCGTCTACTTCAGCGTCAACAAGTGCTGTAGCCTCTACCTCAGCAAGCACAAGTGCAGTAGCGTCAACATCAGCAAGCACAAGTGCGGTAGCATCAACATCAGCAAGCACAAGTGCGGTAGCGTCTACCTCAGCCTCAACAAGTGCTGTAGCGTCTACGTCAGCAAGCACAAGCGCAGTAGCCTCTACCTCAGCATCAACAAGTGCTGTAGCGTCTACCTCAGCAAG
>CAJNCE010000087.1:0-455 GCA_905221185.1 bacterium
ACGTCAGCCTCAACAAGTGCTGTAGCGTCTACCTCAGCGTCAACAAGTGCCGTAGCGTCTACCTCAGCAAGCACAAGTGCAGTAGCGTCTACCTCAGCGTCAACAAGTGCTGTAGCGTCTACGTCAGCCTCAACAAGCGCCGTAGCATCAACCTCAGCAAGTACTAGCGCAGTAGCGTCTACCTCAGCAAGTACTAGCGCCGTAGCGTCTACCTCAGCGTCAACAAGTGCGGTAGCGTCTACCTCAGCAAGCACAAGCGCAGTAGCGTCTACGTCAGCAAGCACAAGTGCGGTAGCATCAACATCGGCCAGCACAAGCGCAGTAGCGTCTACCTCAGCAAGCACAAGTGCAGTAGCGTCTACCTCGGCCTCAACAAGTGCGGTAGCGTCTACCTCGGCATCAACAAGCGCTGTAGCATCAACCTCAGCGTCAACAAGTGCAGTAGCATCAACCTC
>CAJNCE010000088.1:0-452 GCA_905221185.1 bacterium
GCGTCTACGTCAGCAAGCACAAGCGCAGTAGCGTCTACGTCAGCATCAACAAGTGCAGTAGCGTCTACCTCAGCAAGCACAAGTGCTGTAGCGTCTACGTCAGCAAGCACAAGTGCTGTAGCGTCAACATCAGCATCAACAAGTGCAGTAGCGTCTACGTCAGCAAGCACAAGTGCGGTAGCATCAACATCAGCGTCAACAAGCGCAGTAGCGTCTACCTCAGCAAGTACTAGCGCCGTAGCGTCTACGTCAGCCAGCACAAGTGCAGTAACGTCTACGTCAGCCAGCACAAGTGCAGTAGCGTCTACCTCAGCGTCAACAAGTGCAGTAGCGTCTACGTCAGCAAGTACTAGCGCAGTAGCGTCTACGTCAGCCAGCACAAGTGCGGTAGCATCAACATCGGCCAGCACAAGCGCAGTAGCGTCTACCTCAGCAAGCACAAGTGCAGTAGC
>CAJNCE010000089.1:0-437 GCA_905221185.1 bacterium
TCATTGGTCTTTAAAAAAACATCTTGATAAATGGTAGACACCTCAGCCATGTCTTGATTCGCTATGGCAGGCTCCATGCTAGCGACAATCCCTGCAAAATCATGACGGAAACCTCGAACTTCATCATAGAGATAACCCAACTTATCCACCATTCCTTGTAAGGAACGATTTTCATCTTCCTGTCTCTGAATGGTTTGTTCATCACGATAAACCTGTTCCAAATGCTTGATATAAAAGAGCCAAGAGAAAAAGAGAATGAAAATCAGAAGAGAAATGGTCGTGTCAAAACGAACGTAGAAAGAACTATTTCTATTAGTCATGAACGAAGAGAAGATCCTAAATACAGTCAGAGGCAGGATAATGAAAAAACTCTTATGATAGTGGGTTTTGAAAGCATCTGAAAAGAATAAATCCAAATCCAAAGACCAACGCTTCAT
>CAJNCE010000090.1:0-428 GCA_905221185.1 bacterium
GTAGCGTCAACCTCAGCAAGCACAAGTGCAGTAGCGTCTACGTCAGCGTCAACAAGTGCTGTAGCGTCTACGTCAGCAAGTACAAGCGCCGTAGCGTCTACCTCAGCAAGTACAAGCGCCGTAGCGTCTACCTCAGCCTCAACCAGTGCCGTAGCGTCTACCTCAGCAAGCACAAGTGCGGTAGCATCAACATCAGCCAGCACAAGTGCAGTAGCATCAACATCAGCCAGCACAAGTGCGGTAGCGTCAACCTCAGCAAGTACAAGCGCTGTAGCGTCAACGTCAGCAAGTACAAGCGCCGTAGCGTCTACGTCAGCGTCAACAAGCGCCGTAGCGTCTACCTCAGCCTCAACAAGCGCCGTAGCGTCAACGTCAGCGTCAACAAGTGCGGTAGCGTCAACGTCAGCAAGCACAAGCGCCGTAGCGTC
>CAJNCE010000091.1:0-425 GCA_905221185.1 bacterium
TTAGTAGAATAACCCTTTTGACTGAGAATGCTGGGATTCAGTTCTTCTTTCTTACGAGTGTTTTCAATGATAAAACGAACACTCCTATCACCTGCCAATAAAGCAACCCGAATCTGGGGATTTTCAGCCTCACTGGCTGCCTCCAAGGCATTTGTCGTGAGGATAGAAAGGATACGGATAGCCTCCAACATCGGCAATGCCAGCTCTTCTACGACCCCCACCGTCTCCAAACTAAAATAAATTCCTTGCTTATCTGCCACAATCATGGCTTTTGCCAAGGTATTGCGAATGGCTATATCATGGATATTGTGAAGATTAAAGGCTGTGTAATCTGCCTTTTTCAGCTTGTCATTGGTCTTTAAAAAAACATCTTGATAAATGGTAGACACCTCAGCCATGTCTTGATTCGCTATGGCAGGCTCCAT
>CAJNCE010000092.1:0-357 GCA_905221185.1 bacterium
AATGCCTTTGGATTTCGGAACTTTGAAAACTTCAAAAAACGGATTTTTATCGCTCTGAATATCAAAAAAGAAAGGACAAATTTCGTCCTTTCTCGATCTTAGCTCTTCTTTAACCCACTACAGTTGACAAAGAGCCTTTATACTATTATTCTAAAAAACAAAAAAGAGTTATGAACTCTCATTAAAACGGAGAATAAGGGATTCGAACCCTTGCGCCAGTTACCCGACCTAACGATTTAGCAAACCGTCCTCTTCAGCCTCTTGAGTAATTCTCCTATTAATGGGCACGAGTGGACTCGAACCACCGACCTCACGCTTATCAGGCGTGCGCTCTAACCACCTGAGCTACGCGCCCAA
>CAJNCE010000093.1:0-326 GCA_905221185.1 bacterium
GGAAGTAGCTCAGCTTGGTAGAGTACTTGGTTTGGGACCAAGGTGTCGCAGGTTCGAATCCTGTCTTCCCGATTCATGGCGGTGTAGCTCAGCTGGCTAGAGCGTCCGGTTCATACCCGGGAGGTCGGGGGTTCGATCCCCTTCGCCGCTATAAAGATCTTGTTGGACCTTTAGCTCAGCTGGTTAGAGCTCTCGGCTCATAACCGAGTGGTCGTAGGTTCAAGTCCTACAAGGTCCATTTGAATAGTATGGAGGATTACCCAAGTCCGGCTGAAGGGAACGGTCTTGAAAACCGTCAGGCGTGTAAAAGCGTGCGTGGGTTCGAA
>CAJNCE010000094.1:0-299 GCA_905221185.1 bacterium
TCAGCAAGCACAAGCGCCGTAGCGTCAACATCAGCAAGCACAAGTGCCGTAGCATCAACATCAGCAAGCACAAGCGCGGTAGCGTCTACTTCAGCAAGCACAAGTGCGGTAGCATCAACATCAGCGTCAACAAGCGCCGTAGCATCAACCTCAGCAAGCACAAGTGCTGTAGCATCTACCTCAGCCTCAACAAGTGCTGTAGCGTCAACCTCAGCAAGCACAAGTGCGGTAGCATCAACGTCAGCCAGCACAAGCGCGGTAGCATCAACCTCAGCGTCAACAAGTGCTGTAGCGTCTAC
>CAJNCE010000095.1:0-273 GCA_905221185.1 bacterium
TTCTACCTCTTTTCCTGTTGTTGTATTGAATACTTTCACTACAGCTTTTTGCGGATCTGCCACATACGTAATATCCGTGTTTGTTCCAGGTTCTGTTGGTACCGCTGGTGGAATGTATCCTTGTGTTGGATCATTTGGCACTTTTGGTTGTAACGGTGTTTCACCAATTTTCGGTGTGTATCCTGGTACATATGGAATCACTGGTACATTTGGTGTATTAGGATCCGTTGGATCTCCAGGTTTCGTTGGATCTGTTGGATGGTTTGGATATGG
>CAJNCE010000096.1:0-272 GCA_905221185.1 bacterium
AGTGCAGTAGCGTCTACCTCAGCGTCAACAAGTGCTGTAGCGTCTACGTCAGCCTCAACAAGCGCCGTAGCATCAACCTCAGCAAGTACTAGCGCAGTAGCGTCTACCTCAGCAAGTACTAGCGCCGTAGCGTCTACGTCAGCGTCAACAAGTGCGGTAGCGTCTACGTCAGCCTCAACAAGTGCTGTAGCGTCTACGTCAGCCTCAACAAGTGCTGTAGCGTCTACCTCAGCGTCAACAAGTGCCGTAGCGTCTACCTCAGCAAGCACAAG
>CAJNCE010000097.1:0-269 GCA_905221185.1 bacterium
GCTGACGTAGATGCTACAGCACTTGTGCTTGCTGAGGTTGATGCTACAGCGCTTGTTGAGGCTGACGTAGACGCTACTGCACTTGTTGACGCTGACGTAGACGCTACTGCACTTGTGCTTGCTGAGGTAGACGCTACTGCGCTTGTGCTTGCTGAGGTAGACGCTACTGCACTTGTGCTGGCCGATGTTGATGCTACCGCACTTGTTGAGGCCGAGGTAGACGCTACTGCACTTGTGCTTGCTGAGGTAGACGCTACTGCGCTTGTGCT
>CAJNCE010000098.1:0-233 GCA_905221185.1 bacterium
GGACTTATTGAGGACAATCTTAAACAGGTTCATCCTCTTTTTCAGACTGTCTTTAAAACTTTTCTCAAGGATAAAGAAAAGATTGTCAATGCCCTTCAACTACTCTACTCCAACGCCAAATTGGAAGCTACTAATAATCTCATCAAACTTATCAAACGCAATGCCTTTGGATTTCGGAACTTTGAAAACTTCAAAAAACGGATTTTTATCGCTCTGAATATCAAAAAAGAAAG
>CAJNCE010000099.1:0-224 GCA_905221185.1 bacterium
GCTGAGGTTGATGCTACGGCGCTTGTTGACGCTGATGTTGATGCTACGGCGCTTGTTGAGGCTGACGTAGACGCTACTGCACTTGTTGACGCTGAGGTAGACGCTACTGCACTTGTTGACGCTGACGTTGACGCTACTGCGCTAGTACTTGCTGAGGTTGATGCTACTGCACTTGTTGACGCTGAGGTTGATGCTACAGCGCTTGTTGATGCCGAGGTAGACGC
>CAJNCE010000100.1:0-221 GCA_905221185.1 bacterium
GCGTCTACCTCGGCATCAACAAGCGCTGTAGCATCAACCTCAGCGTCAACAAGTGCAGTAGCATCAACCTCAGCAAGTACTAGCGCAGTAGCGTCTACGTCAGCAAGCACAAGCGCCGTAGCGTCTACCTCAGCAAGCACAAGCGCGGTAGCGTCTACCTCGGCATCAACAAGCGCTGTAGCATCAACCTCAGCGTCAACAAGTGCAGTAGCATCAACCTC
>CAJNCE010000101.1:0-206 GCA_905221185.1 bacterium
ACAAGCGCCGTAGCGTCAACGTCAGCGTCAACAAGTGCGGTAGCGTCAACGTCAGCAAGCACAAGCGCCGTAGCGTCTACGTCAGCCAGCACTAGCGCTATAGCCTCTACCTCAGCCTCAACAAGTGCGGTAGCGTCAACGTCAGCCTCAACAAGTGCGGTAGCGTCAACGTCAGCAAGTACTAGCGCTGTAGCGTCTACCTCAGC
>CAJNCE010000102.1:0-197 GCA_905221185.1 bacterium
GTACCACGTTTTACAACTTTAGTTACTGGATTTGTAGTAGTTGTTTTTGGTTCATTTGCAGTCACTTCACCTGTTGTTGGGTTTAGTTCATAAGTAGTTGTCTTAACAGTTTCTCCATCGACACCTGCTGTTACTACTTCTTCTGTTCCTTCTGGAACTGAATCATCACGTTCATAACGAGTTTCAAATGGAATTGG
>CAJNCE010000103.1:0-197 GCA_905221185.1 bacterium
GCACTTGTTGACGCTGACGTAGACGCTACGGCGCTTGTACTTGCTGAGGTAGACGCTACTGCGCTTGTACTTGCTGACGTAGACGCTACTGCGCTTGTACTTGCTGAGGTTGACGCTACAGCACTTGTTGACGCTGACGTAGACGCTACGGCGCTTGTACTTGCTGAGGTAGACGCTACTGCGCTTGTACTTGCTGA
>CAJNCE010000104.1:0-194 GCA_905221185.1 bacterium
GTAGCGTCTACCTCAGCAAGTACTAGCGCCGTAGCGTCTACGTCAGCGTCAACAAGTGCGGTAGCGTCTACCTCAGCAAGCACAAGCGCGGTAGCGTCTACCTCGGCCTCAACAAGTGCGGTAGCGTCTACCTCGGCATCAACAAGCGCTGTAGCATCAACCTCAGCGTCAACAAGTGCAGTAGCATCAACCTC
>CAJNCE010000105.1:0-191 GCA_905221185.1 bacterium
GAGGTTGATGCTACTGCACTTGTTGACGCTGAGGTTGATGCTACAGCGCTTGTTGATGCCGAGGTAGACGCTACCGCGCTTGTGCTTGCTGACGTAGACGCTACAGCACTTGTGCTTGCTGAGGTTGATGCTACTGCACTTGTTGACGCTGAGGTTGATGCTACAGCGCTTGTTGATGCCGAGGTAGACGC
>CAJNCE010000106.1:0-185 GCA_905221185.1 bacterium
GCGTCTACCTCGGCATCAACAAGCGCTGTAGCATCAACCTCAGCGTCAACAAGTGCAGTAGCATCAACCTCAGCAAGTACTAGCGCAGTAGCGTCAACGTCAGCGTCAACAAGTGCAGTAGCGTCTACCTCAGCGTCAACAAGTGCTGTAGCGTCTACGTCAGCCTCAACAAGCGCCGTAGCATC
>CAJNCE010000107.1:0-171 GCA_905221185.1 bacterium
GTTCAAAGCGGGTGACGAGAATCGAACTCGCGACAACAGCTTGGAAGGCTGTAGTTTTACCACTAAACTACACCCGCATAAATACTATTAATAAAAATGGCGCGAGACGGAATCGAACCGCCGACACATGGAGCTTCAATCCATTGCTCTACCAACTGAGCTACCGAGCCT
>CAJNCE010000108.1:0-170 GCA_905221185.1 bacterium
TTACGACTATCCTGCTGGATGAGCTTCCAGTAGCGTTTGATAGCCTTGTATTCATGAGATTTTCGCTCAAATTGATTCATGATTTGAACACGAACACGACTCATAGCACGGCTGAGATGTTGTACAATGTGAAAGCGATCAAGTACAATTTTAGCACACGGGAAAAGTTG
>CAJNCE010000109.1:0-167 GCA_905221185.1 bacterium
GTAGCGTCTACGTCAGCCTCAACAAGCGCCGTAGCATCAACCTCAGCAAGTACTAGCGCAGTAGCGTCTACCTCAGCAAGTACTAGCGCCGTAGCGTCTACCTCAGCAAGTACTAGCGCCGTAGCGTCTACGTCAGCGTCAACAAGTGCGGTAGCGTCTACCTCAGC
>CAJNCE010000110.1:0-158 GCA_905221185.1 bacterium
GCTGACGTAGACGCTACCGCACTTGTTGATGCTGACGTAGACGCTACCGCACTTGTTGATGCTGACGTAGACGCTACGGCGCTTGTGCTTGCTGATGTTGATGCTACGGCACTTGTGCTTGCTGACGTAGACGCTACCGCACTTGTTGATGCTGACGT
>CAJNCE010000111.1:0-155 GCA_905221185.1 bacterium
TCAGCCTCAACAAGCGCTGTAGCATCAACCTCAGCAAGCACAAGTGCTGTAGCATCTACGTCAGCCTCAACAAGTGCGGTAGCGTCTACCTCAGCGTCAACAAGTGCCGTAGCGTCTACCTCAGCAAGCACAAGTGCAGTAGCGTCTACCTCAGC
>CAJNCE010000112.1:0-155 GCA_905221185.1 bacterium
TCAGCCTCAACAAGCGCTGTAGCATCAACCTCAGCAAGCACAAGTGCTGTAGCATCTACGTCAGCCTCAACAAGTGCTGTAGCGTCTACCTCAGCAAGCACAAGTGCAGTAGCGTCTACCTCAGCGTCAACAAGTGCTGTAGCGTCTACGTCAGC
>CAJNCE010000113.1:0-149 GCA_905221185.1 bacterium
GCGCTTGTGCTTGCTGACGTAGACGCTACAGCACTTGTGCTTGCTGAGGTTGATGCTACTGCACTTGTTGACGCTGACGTAGACGCTACTGCACTTGTTGACGCTGACGTAGACGCTACTGCACTTGTGCTTGCTGAGGTAGACGCTAC
>CAJNCE010000114.1:0-149 GCA_905221185.1 bacterium
GTAGCGTCTACGTCAGCCTCAACAAGCGCCGTAGCATCAACATCAGCGTCAACAAGCGCCGTAGCATCAACCTCAGCAAGCACAAGTGCGGTAGCATCAACATCGGCCAGCACAAGCGCAGTAGCGTCTACCTCAGCAAGCACAAGTGC
>CAJNCE010000115.1:0-143 GCA_905221185.1 bacterium
AGTGCAGTAGCGTCTACCTCAGCGTCAACAAGTGCTGTAGCGTCTACGTCAGCCTCAACAAGCGCCGTAGCATCAACATCGGCCAGCACAAGCGCAGTAGCGTCTACCTCAGCAAGCACAAGTGCAGTAGCGTCTACCTCGGC
>CAJNCE010000116.1:0-143 GCA_905221185.1 bacterium
GCGTCTACCTCGGCATCAACAAGCGCTGTAGCATCAACCTCAGCGTCAACAAGTGCAGTAGCATCAACCTCAGCAAGTACTAGCGCAGTAGCGTCTACGTCAGCAAGTACTAGCGCAGTAGCGTCTACGTCAGCAAGCACAAG
>CAJNCE010000117.1:0-137 GCA_905221185.1 bacterium
GTAGCGTCTACCTCAGCAAGCACAAGTGCAGTAGCGTCTACGTCAGCGTCAACAAGTGCAGTAGCGTCTACGTCAGCCTCAACAAGCGCTGTAGCATCAACCTCAGCAAGCACAAGTGCTGTAGCATCTACGTCAGC
>CAJNCE010000118.1:0-137 GCA_905221185.1 bacterium
GCCGATGTTGATGCTACCGCACTTGTTGAGGCCGAGGTAGACGCTACTGCACTTGTGCTTGCTGAGGTAGACGCTACCGCACTTGTTGAGGCCGAGGTAGACGCTACTGCACTTGTGCTTGCTGAGGTAGACGCTAC
>CAJNCE010000119.1:0-128 GCA_905221185.1 bacterium
GATGCTACGGCGCTTGTTGAGGCTGACGTAGACGCTACAGCACTTGTTGACGCTGAGGTAGACGCTACTGCACTTGTGCTTGCTGAGGTAGACGCTACGGCACTTGTTGACGCTGAGGTAGACGCTAC
>CAJNCE010000120.1:0-125 GCA_905221185.1 bacterium
AGTGCGGTAGCATCAACATCAGCGTCAACAAGCGCGGTAGCATCTACCTCAGCATCAACAAGTGCAGTAGCGTCTACGTCAGCAAGCACAAGTGCGGTAGCATCAACATCAGCGTCAACAAGCGC
>CAJNCE010000121.1:0-122 GCA_905221185.1 bacterium
ACTGCAAATGAACCAAAAACAACTACTACAAATCCAGTAACTAAAGTTGTAAAACGTGGTACACAACCAAAAGTAGAGAAAACACCAATTCCATTTGAAACTCGTTATGAACGTGATGATTC
>CAJNCE010000122.1:0-122 GCA_905221185.1 bacterium
CTCTCCGAAAACTCGGAAAGCCTTATTTAATGCTACTTAGAGCGATTATTTAGCGATTGGGTAAACAGAAACTTGTTGTTGCAATAAAAGAGAACTATTATGCAATAGCCTTCAAAACCTTG
>CAJNCE010000123.1:0-113 GCA_905221185.1 bacterium
AGTGCAGTAGCGTCTACCTCAGCGTCAACAAGTGCTGTAGCGTCTACGTCAGCCTCAACAAGCGCCGTAGCATCAACATCAGCGTCAACAAGCGCCGTAGCATCAACCTCAGC
>CAJNCE010000124.1:0-110 GCA_905221185.1 bacterium
CTTGCTGACGTTGACGCTACCGCGCTAGTACTTGCTGATGTTGATGCTACCGCACTTGTTGATGCTGAGGTAGACGCTACGGCGCTTGTGCTTGCTGACGTTGACGCTAC
>CAJNCE010000125.1:0-110 GCA_905221185.1 bacterium
GCGGTAGCATCAACATCGGCCAGCACAAGCGCAGTAGCGTCTACCTCAGCAAGCACAAGTGCAGTAGCGTCTACCTCAGCGTCAACAAGTGCTGTAGCGTCTACGTCAGC
>CAJNCE010000126.1:0-107 GCA_905221185.1 bacterium
GCTGACGTAGACGCTACCGCACTTGTTGATGCTGACGTAGACGCTACCGCACTTGTTGATGCTGACGTAGACGCTACCGCACTTGTTGATGCTGACGTAGACGCTAC
>CAJNCE010000127.1:0-104 GCA_905221185.1 bacterium
GTAGCGTCTACGTCAGCAAGCACAAGCGCGGTAGCGTCTACCTCGGCATCAACAAGCGCTGTAGCATCAACCTCAGCCTCAACAAGTGCAGTAGCATCAACCTC
>CAJNCE010000128.1:0-101 GCA_905221185.1 bacterium
AAATTCGTCCTTTCTTTTTTGATGTTGAGAGCGATAAAAATCCGTTTTTTGAAGTTTTCAAAGTTCCGAAAACCAAAGGCATTTCGCTTGATAAGTTTGAT
>CAJNCE010000129.1:0-98 GCA_905221185.1 bacterium
GTAGCGTCTACCTCAGCAAGCACAAGTGCAGTAGCGTCTACCTCAGCGTCAACAAGTGCTGTAGCGTCTACGTCAGCCTCAACAAGCGCCGTAGCATC
>CAJNCE010000130.1:0-95 GCA_905221185.1 bacterium
GCTGACGTAGACGCTACAGCACTTGTGCTTGCTGAGGTAGACGCTACGGCACTTGTTGACGCTGAGGTAGACGCTACAGCACTTGTTGAGGCTGA
>CAJNCE010000131.1:0-95 GCA_905221185.1 bacterium
GCTGACGTAGACGCTACTGCACTTGTTGACGCTGACGTAGACGCTACTGCACTTGTGCTTGCTGAGGTAGACGCTACTGCGCTTGTGCTTGCTGA
>CAJNCE010000132.1:0-95 GCA_905221185.1 bacterium
GCTACCGCACTTGTTGAGGCCGAGGTAGACGCTACTGCACTTGTGCTTGCTGAGGTAGACGCTACTGCGCTTGTGCTGGCCGATGTTGATGCTAC
>CAJNCE010000133.1:0-89 GCA_905221185.1 bacterium
GTAGCGTCTACGTCAGCCTCAACAAGCGCTGTAGCATCAACCTCAGCAAGCACAAGTGCTGTAGCATCTACGTCAGCCTCAACAAGTGC
>CAJNCE010000134.1:0-86 GCA_905221185.1 bacterium
GAGGTAGACGCTACTGCACTTGTGCTTGCTGAGGTAGACGCTACTGCGCTTGTGCTGGCCGATGTTGATGCTACCGCACTTGTGCT
>CAJNCE010000135.1:0-85 GCA_905221185.1 bacterium
CATAAATACATAAATACATAAATACATAAATACATAAATACATAAATACATAAATACATAAATACATAAATACATAAATACATAA
>CAJNCE010000136.1:0-84 GCA_905221185.1 bacterium
ACCCTAAACCCTAAACCCTAAACCCTAAACCCTAAACCCTAAACCCTAAACCCTAAACCCTAAACCCTAAACCCTAAACCCTAA
>CAJNCE010000137.1:0-83 GCA_905221185.1 bacterium
GCTACTGCACTTGTGCTTGCTGAGGTAGACGCTACTGCGCTTGTGCTGGCCGATGTTGATGCTACCGCACTTGTGCTTGCTGA
>CAJNCE010000138.1:0-83 GCA_905221185.1 bacterium
GCGGTAGCGTCTACCTCGGCATCAACAAGCGCTGTAGCATCAACCTCAGCGTCAACAAGTGCAGTAGCATCAACCTCAGCAAG
>CAJNCE010000139.1:0-80 GCA_905221185.1 bacterium
GTTGATGCTACGGCGCTTGTTGAGGCTGACGTAGACGCTACAGCACTTGTTGACGCTGAGGTAGACGCTACTGCACTTGT
>CAJNCE010000140.1:0-78 GCA_905221185.1 bacterium
CCCCCCCCCCCCCCCCCCCCCCCCCCCCCCCCCCCCCCCCCCCCCCCCCCCCCCCCCCCCCCCCCCCCCCCCCCCCCC